>NZ_JBSFPS010000496.1:0-2790 GCF_053588315.1 Streptosporangium sp. NPDC003464
CATCCAGCCCTGCAGCCCACTCCCGCAGATCATCAGCAGTCGTCACAGAACGGCACGCTACCCCTAAGAATCACGAAATCAGGCTGTAGTACTAGGAGTTGTTCGGGGTTCGGATCCAGGTGAGGCCCGGTGGCGGGCTGGCCGTGGCTGGTAGAACTCGGACGTGGCGCGCTTTGATGTGACCGATGCCGAGTGGGCGTTGATCGAGCCGCATCTGCCGGTGGCGGCTACCGGGCCGCTGCCCCGGCGGGTGCGTGATCAGTTCAACGGGATCCTGTGGCGGTTCCGCACCGGGTCCGGCCGGCGTGATGTCCCGGAACGGTACGGGCCTTGGTCCACGCTCTACTTCCGGTTCAGCGGCTGGGCCAGAGCCGGGGTGTTCCGGGCGCTGATGGACGCGTTGATCGCCGAGGCCGTATCGCGCGGGCAGGTCGGGTTGGAACTGGTCAGTGTGGACTCCACGGTCGTGCGGGCGCATCAGGAGTCGGCCGGGCCGGCGGTCGCCGGGGAGACCCTGGATGCGCTGGAGCAGGCGCTGACCGAGAAAAAAAGGGGGCTCGGCTTCCGGGGCAGCCGCCGGTGCTGCGGGTGGTGCGCCGCAGGTCAGGTCCGGCGCCGGCGGCGCGGACGCGTCGTCGGGCCAGGATCGTGCCGTCATGTGGCGACGCCGCAAGGCCCGGGCAGAGGCTGTCGGGCTTGGCCGGTCCCGAGGCGGACCGAGCAGCAAGGTCCATGCCGCACTCGACGTCGCCGGGCTGCCGCCGGCCTTCGTGCTCACGCCCGGGCAGACCGCTGACCGCCCGCGGCTCATCGCTGTCTTGAACAAGGTCCGCATCCCCGGTCCGGTCGGCCGGCCTCGTACCCGCCCCGCTGCGGTGGCCGCGGACGAGGCCTGCTCCTCCAAGGCCAACCGTGCCCATCTGCGCCGCCGCCGGATCACCGCGGTCATCCCGGAGAAGGCCGATCAGCGGGTCAACCGGACGAGGAAGGGTGCAGCCGGCGGGCGGCCCGTCGTCTTCGATCCGGAGCGCTACCGGCAGCGCAGCACCGTCGAACGCTGTTTTCCAGAGGATCAAGTCCTGGCGCGGTCCGGCTACCCGCTACGACAAGGCCCCGAAAAGCTACGAGGCCGGACTCTACCTCCGAGGCTCGATCATGTGGCTGAAGCTCCTCACCTCAACCACATGATCCGAACTCCGAACAGCTCCTGGTCGCGCTGACTGCGCAGACGGGCAGTGAATGGCCCGAGACCGGCCGCCTGGTCGAAGAGCACATCTATCCACTGCTGCGCGCCCACGGCATCCGCACTGTCCAGGTGGCCCGCGCCGGTCCCTCCCAAAGGGAAGGCATCGTCGTCCTGGACGACACCCGCGCCCCGCAGCGCTGCCACATCGCCGGCGCCTACACCCTGGCCGAAGAGATGCTCACCGCCGGCACCGTGCCACAAGCCGGAGGTTCGAGGCTATGTTCGACTATCTGCACCTGGGCTGATCGGGCAACCGCGACGGTCATTTCAGGGAGCGCGCGGACTCCCTGACTGGCTCGCTCGTGGCGAACGGGCACGGTCTTTTGGGCCGCGCCTGACATGGTGGGACGGTGAATTGGAACGCGCGAGCGCTCGAAGTGCTGGCGGTGGGTGAGCCCACCCCGCTGATTGACTTCCCGGTATCGGCGCCCGGGATCAGGCTGCTACTGAAGGACGAGTCCACGCAGCCGACGGGGAGCCTGCGGCACCGGCACGCCAGGACCCTGTTCCGCCGGGCCGTGCTCGACGGGTCGGTCACCGAGGGGGTGACCGTGGTGGAGGCAACCGGCGGCAACGCAGCCGTGGCGCAGGCCTGGTTCGCGCGGCGGCTCGGGCTGCCGTACATCGTGGTCATGCCGGGCGAGCGCAGCCAGGCGCGGGCGCGGCCGGTGGAGGAACTGGGCGGGGAGTGCCGATTCGTGACGCCGCCGCTGGCGATCTACAACGCCGCACGGGAGATCGACGGGCACTTCCTGGACCAGTTCGGACGGGCCGCGCCGCACGACCTGGCGGAGGAGCTGTTCGGGCAGGTGCGGCCGGACTGGGTGGTGACGGGCGCGAGCACCGGCGTGACCTCGGCCGCCCTCGGCCAGTGGATCCGGGCCCACGGTGAGGACTGCCGGGTCGCGGTGGCGGATCCCGAGAATTCGGCTTACTTCCCGGGATGGACCCTCGACGTACCCGACTACGGTACCGGGATGCCCTCGCGGATCGAGGGCATCGGACGGCCACGCGTCGAGCCTGGCTTCCGGCCCGACCTCGTGGACCTGGTCGTCCCCGTGCCCGACGCGGCCAGTGTGGCGGCGGCCCGGCACATCCGCGAGGTGACCAGGCTGCCAGTTGGCGCCTCGTCGGGCACCGCGTTGTGGGCGGCGCTGGAGCTGGTGGAGCGCATGCGGGCCAGGGGCGAGACCGGCACGGTGGTGTCGCTGATCGGCGATGCGGCTGATCGACATTTGGCGACCTGTCACGACGACGGGTGGGCCGCCGGGAAAGGGCTGGACGTCGGACAGTACACGGACACTCTGAGGCAGCGCACCAGCTTGTGACCTACGCCGGCGTGCGGCTTGTGGTAGCCGGATGAGCGGCGGGTGTTGACGAACTTCGGTGACTTGCCAGCCCGGCCGATCGATGCGCCAGCTCTCACACTCCTTGATCAAGGCACGGAGAGCCATGATCAACCAGGTGAAGCAAGTGCAGTTAACTGAGCTAAAAGCTAAGGGGTGGGGCCTGGACCGCTGGATCGAGGACTACACCCGCGGCCG
>NZ_JBSFPS010000497.1:0-2761 GCF_053588315.1 Streptosporangium sp. NPDC003464
CCGTCCCGGCCGGGACGGCGCAGCGCGTCGAGCCGGGCGGCGGTGTCGGCCTCGCCCGGGACGTCGCCGATCTCGGCGAACAGGGCCCGCGCGAGGCCCAGGGTGTCCAGGCACTCCCGGTGCCGGCCCTGGCGGTGGTCCAGCTCGCCCAGGCCGCGCAGGGTGACGGCCTCGCCGCGCCGGTTGCCGGTGGCGCGGCAGGCCAGGAGCGCGGAGCGGTGGGTGGCGCCGCTCTCGGCCCACGGCGTCCGGGTGATCGCGGCGTTCAGCGTGGCGGCGGCCAGCTCCCAGGCCAGCTCGTCGTGGCCCAGCTCCGAAGCCTGCCGCACGGCGGCGGCCAGGCAGGGCCGTTCGCTGTCGAACCAGGCCAGCGGGTCGGCGAGCAGCGTCTCCCGGACGGCCGCCGGCGGCGGCCAGCGCGGCGACCGCCCCTGGACCGGCGCCCGGACGGTGTGCGGCAGGCGGCCGTCGGCGTCCTGGGCCAGCGCCAGCAGCGTGGCCAGGGCGCGGGTGACGACCGTCCTGACGGTGACCTCGCTCTCCTCCCGCAGCGCCAGCTCGCGGGCGTAGCGGCGCACCAGCTCGTGGAAGCGGTAACGGGGCCGGCCGCCGGCGTCGGCCCCGGCGAGATCCAGCAGGTAGGCGTCGGCCAGCGCGTCGATGAGATCCTCGGCCGCCTCGGTGGACGTCTCCAGCACCCCCGCGGCCAGCCATGGCGCGAAGGTCGGCAGGTCCAGCAGCCCGAGCAGGCGCAGGGCCCGCTGGGCCGGCCCGTCGAGCCTGCGGTAGCCGAGCGCGAGGGTGGCCCGCACGTCCGACAGCTCGTCGAGACCACGCCGCTCGTCGGCCATGCGGCTGGCCATCCTGGCGAGCGTCCAGTGGGGGCGGGCGGCGAGCCGGGTGGCGGCGATCCGGATGGCCAGCGGCAGCCGGCCGCAGAGCCTGACGAGTTCGGTGGCGGCCTCCGGCTCGGGCGCGACGCGCTCCTCACCGACGATCAGCGCGAGCAGGTCGCCCGCGTGGTGGGGCTCCAGCAGGTCGAGGTCGACGGCGTGCGCGCCGGGCCAGCCGGCCGTCCGGGACCGGCTGGTCACGATGACGGAGCAGGACGGCGACCCGGGCAGCAGCGGCCGCACCTGGGCCTGGTCGGCGGCGTCGTCCAGCACGACGAGGACGCGGCGGCCGGCCAGCCGGGTGCGGTACAGCTCGGCGCGCTCGTCCGGATCCTCGGGGATCACCGGATCACAGACGCCCAACGAGCGCAGGAACCGGCTGAGCACCCTGGAGGGGTCGGCCGGCTGCTCGTCGGAGCCCCGCAGGTCGGCGTAGAGCTGGCCGCCGGGGAAGTCGCCGCTCATGCGGTGCGCCAGATGGACGGCCAGCGTCGTCTTGCCGACGCCCGCCCTGCCGGTGATCGTCGACACCGGGATCGGCCCCGGCCTGCGGTCGGCGATGAGGGCGCTCAACTGCTCGACCAGCTTCTCCCTGCCGGTGAAGTCGGCGATGTCAGCGGGCAGCAGGGACGGGCGGGGCGCTCCGGCCGGGTCGGCGCCCTCGTAGCGCGGTTCCTGGCGCAGCACCTGGAAATACGCCTCGCGCAGCTGGGAGCCGGGGTCGACGCCCAGCTCCTCGGCCAGCCTGAGGCGGATGAGCCCGTACTCGGCCAGCGCTTCGGCCTGCATCCCGGAGGCGGCGAGGGCGAGCACGAGCGAGGTGTGCACGGCCTCGTTCAGCGGTTCGGCGGCGGCGACCGCGCGCAGCTGCGGGACGACGTCGGCCGACCGGCCGAGCCGCTGGGCGATCCTCGCCGCCTCCAGCAACGCGTCGATCCGCTCGTGCTCGATGGCGCGGACCCAGGGATGGCCGCGCAGCACATGGTCGAGATCGGCCAGACATGGCCCGTTCCACATTTGCAGCGCGGCGATCAGCAGCGCCAGGGACTCCTCCGGGGACGCGGCCGAGCGGGCCCCCGCCACCCCCGCCCGGAAGCGGACCAGGTCCACGTCGCACCGGCCGAGCTGGACCACGTAGGCGGTGCCCATCCCCTTGAGCCAGGTCGTGGCCGAGGACGCGCCCCTGCCCGGGTCGACCTGGCGGCGCAGCCGTCCCACGTAGGTCTGCACCAGGTTGACCACCGACTCGGGCGTGTCGTCGCCCCAGAGCGTGTCGATGATCTCCTGGCGCCTGACCGGTGAGCCCGCCCGGAGCAGGAGCAGGGCGAGCACGGCCCGCTGCTTGTCCGAGCCGATCCTGACCTCGGTCTCACCCCTCCACACCCGGAGCGGACCAAGCAGGCGGAACCGTATGCCCGTCATATTCCCATCCAGGACAGACCAGCGGCGGGTAGCTAAAACCAGAGAATCATACGATTTGACCTAGTCGAGTGCGAGGTATTGACCTGTCAAAGTACGGCCGGCCGAGTGCGAAGTATTGACCTGGCACCGGCCTGGTATCGGCCTGTCGGAGTGCGGCCGCTGGAGCCGTTCTGGCATCCGACTGTATTCCCCCCTCCCCATGGGGGATCTCCCGTCCAGTACGGCGTCGGCGTCGCTCCAGCGCCACCGGTCATGGTGATGCGGAACCTTCGACGCAGGGAGGGGGTGCACAGATGAAGAAGATCAAGATTCGCAAGGTCGGCCCGATCCGCCTGACCGCCGCGGCGTGCTCGATCTACAAGGTGCCCAACTAGGCAGCCCCCGTGCGGGCTCCGTCGGCGAGGAGACCGTGGCCGAGGTGTGGTCGGAGGTCGGCCCGCACATCG
>NZ_JBSFPS010000498.1:0-2689 GCF_053588315.1 Streptosporangium sp. NPDC003464
CGGTCGGTGACCGTACCCGGCCTTCGCGTGGTGACGGCGCCGGGGGCCGGGCGCCGCGTGTGCCTTCCCGTGCCGGTGCGGCACGGGCCTTCCCACGCGTGGCACCGCCCGCGCCACGCGCTCCGGCCTGTACGGCGTGCGGCTCCTCGGCTAGATTGCCAACCAAGCATTCGCTTGGGCCGAGGAGGCGCTTTCCGTGCGGCGAGGCATCTACCTGATCGAAGAGGTCGACTTCCGGCCGATGAACTCCCGTAAGCCGCTGGAGTACCTGACCTGGCTCACGCGCTACAAGAAAGAGGACGAGACCCTCGGCGCCCCCGAGCTGACCAGGGGACTGTCGATCAGGTCGCGTGAGATCGACCTGGTGGGCGCCTTCTACGCCGTCGGCATCACCGGCCATCCGCAGTTCAGGGCCGTCACCCTCTGGGACTGCCACGGTGGCTGGGACGGCGGCTGGCGGCAGATGATGAACATCTATGACGGCGTGGACGACAGGCTCTTCCTGTCCGACATCGACGACCTGCGTTTCTCCGCCTTCTCCCGGCCGCTCGGCGCGGTGGCCGGCAGCCCGGCGCTGGCCGACATCACCGCCGAGGGTTACGCGGCGCCGTTCTACCTGTTCGAGAGCGCCCAGGTGCGGCCCGGCGCGGCGCTGGACTACCTGGACGCGGTCCGGCGCGAGCGCGCGCCCGTCCTGGCCGACCACGGCCACCGGCCGATCGGCCTGTACGAGGTGCTGTTCTGCGACAGCGAGGTCGTCACCCTCTGGGGCACGTCGCTGGAGGACCATCTGGCGTTGCAGCGGGCCAGGGACGCCGCGCTCGGCCTGGACGACGAGGCGGAGCCGGACCCGCGGCTGCTCGACTGGCGCAGACGCTCCCGCGAATTCCTGGCCGGTCCGTGGCGGGAGACCCTGCTCGCGCCGTTCCCCGGCTCGCGGCTCTCACCGGTCTAGGTTCACGCGCCGTCTCCGGACCCGCGTGGCCCGGACCCGCGCGGCCCGGACCCCGCCGCCTCGGGGCGGGGAGGGGCCGGGCCGCGCGACCGGGTCAGACGGGAGCGTTCCAGGTGAGGATGACCGGCTCCTCGCGCTCGTGGCCGAGCCGGGAGTAGGTGCCGGTGTCCAGGCGGAAGAGGCGGCCGTCCTCGGGCGGCAGGCCGAGCCAGCGGGCGCACAGCACCCGCAGGAAGTGCCCGTGGGCGACCAGCACCACCTCGCCGTCGACCGCGCGGGCCCGGGCGATCACCCGGTCGGCGCGGGCGGCGACCTCCTGCGCGCTCTCGCCGGGGTGCTCGGCGTCGCCGGGGACGATCCCGTCGCGCCACAGGAACCAGCCGGGGCGGGTCTTGCGGATGTCGGGGGTGGTGATGCCCTCGTAGCCGCCGTAGTCCCACTCCCACAGGTCGGGGTCGGTGTCGTATTCCGTCAGGCCGGCCAGCTCGGCCGTCCGGCGGGCCCGCAGCGCGGGGCTGACCAGGGCGAGGTCGAACGTCCGGCCCTTGACCAGCGGGGCGAGGGCCCGCGCCTGGTTGTCGCCCTTGTCGGTCAGTGGCAGGTCGGTGCGTCCGGTGTGGCGCCCGTCCCGGCTCCACTCGGTCTCGCCGTGCCGCAGCAGAAGCATCTCGTTCATGATGACCCCATCATGCCGGTACGGCATGCGGTGACCGGTCAGCGCCCCGCGAGCTCCTCGGCGACCGGGGTGAAGGCGTCCAGATCGCGCTCGTGGTGGAGCACGAAGTAGGAGAGGTCATGGGTGTCGCGCCAGTAGCGGAGCTTGTCCACGATGTCCTGGCGGGTGCCGAGCAGCACCTGGGGGGTCTCGTCCTGCCGGGAGGAGTCGGCGGCGCTCCACGGCTCGTCCGGCCGGCGGACGCCGAGCTGCTGGATGCTCGTGCCGAGCTCGATCCGGTCGTAGCGGCCGGCGGCGGCCCGCCGTACCACGTCGACCTTGGCGAGGAACGCCTCCAGGCCGCCGTCCATGCTGTCGGGGCCGGTGCCGTCGGGCCGCACCCGCATGCCGAGGTTGATCACGTCGGCCTCGCGGGCGGCCAGCCCGAGCATGCGGGGGCCGCCGCCGCCGAGCAGCAGCCGGGGGTGGGGCCGGCGGACGGGCTTGGGGTGCTGGTCCAGATCGGTGATCCGGTAGTGCTCGCCGTGGAAGGTGAACGGGCCGTCCGCCCAGAGCCCCTTGAGCACGGTGACCGCCTCGGCCAGCCGGTCCACCCGGACCCCGGGCGGCTCCAGCGGCAGCCCGGCGCAGGCGTAGTCGGCGGCCATCCAGCCGGTGCCCAGACCCAGCTCCAGGCGGCCCTCCGACAGCAGGTCGACGGTCGCCGCCTCCTTGGCGAGCACGGCCGGATGCCGGAAGTCGTTGGCGAAGACCAGGGTGCCGACCCGCAGGCGGCTGGTCGCGCAGGCGGCCGCGGTCATCGCCGCGACCGGCGCGAAACGGGGGCCGGTCAGGTGGTCGGGGACGAGCAGCACGTCGAACCCCGAGCCTTCCAGGCGGCGCGCCTTGTCGGCCCAGGCCCTGGCCGACCCGGCCTCCCGGACCACGGCGGCGAACCGGAACGGGCGGTCCATCGGAACCCCCTCTGCCTAAGCTCAACAAGCGCTTGCTAAGTTTAGGTGCGCCGGGCGGCCGGGGGAACCCGGGAGCGGGGGCCGGCCTCGCCGGGTGGGCGCGAC
>NZ_JBSFPS010000499.1:0-2669 GCF_053588315.1 Streptosporangium sp. NPDC003464
GGTGGCGCTGGCGGCCTCGGCCCTCCTGCTGGCGAGCATGCTCGCCGCCCTGCTGATCGGCGCGGCGGACATCGCGCCGGAGAGGGTGGCGCTGCAACTGCTCGACTGGCTGCCGATCGTCTCGGCCGACTCGGGGCTGGCACCGGTCGAGCAGGGCCTGCTGTGGGAGCTCCGGCTGCCCAGGGTCCTGCTGGCCGCGATCGTCGGCGGGCTGCTGGCCGTCGCGGGCGCCGCCTACCAGGGCGTCTTCCGCAACCCGCTGGCCGACCCCTACCTGCTGGGGGCCGCCGCGGGAGCCGGTCTCACCACCACGGCGGCGATCGTGTTCATGAAGGGCGACGACCAGGCCCTCGTCATCCCGGCCGCCGCGTTCGCGGGGGCCGTCGGCGGTGTCCTGCTCGCCTACGCGCTGGGCAACGTCGCGGGCCGGGGCGGCGGCACCGCCACGCTGGTCCTGGCCGGCGTGGCCGTCACCTCCTTCCTCACCGCCGTCCAGACCTTCCTGCAGCAGCTCAGGGTGGAGGAGCTCCAGCGCATCTACGCCTGGATCCTCGGCGACGTCGGCGGCGGCTGGAGCCAGATCGGGCTGGCCGCCCCGTACGCCGCCGCCTCGGTGGTGGTCATGCTGCTCCACGGCAGGCTGCTCGACGTACTCTCGGTCGGCGACGACGAGGCCGGCAGCCTCGGCCTCAACGTCGCCCGCGTCCGGCTCGTCGTGCTGCTGGCCGCCTCCCTGGCCACCGCCTCGGCCGTCGCGGTCAGCGGGCTGATCGGTTTCGTCGGCATCGTGGTCCCGCACGTGGTCCGGCGGCTGGCCGGGGGCTCCTACCGGAGCGTGCTCCCGCTCTCGCTGATCGGCGGCGCCGCCTTCCTCGTCCTCGCCGACCTGATCGCCCGGACCGTGCTGGCCCCGGCCGAGCTGCCCATCGGCGTGGTCACCGCCTTCGTCGGCGCGCCCTTCTTCGTCGCCGTGCTGCGGATGACCAGGCGGGTGGAGACGTGAGCCACGTCAGGGTGAGGGACCTCACCGTCGTCCTGGACCGGCGCAGCGTGCTGTCCGGCGTCGACTTCGAAGTGCGCGGCGGCGACTGGCTGGCCGTCATCGGGGCCAACGGCGCCGGCAAGTCCACGCTGCTCAAGGCGCTCGCCGGGGTGCTGCCGTGCTCCGGGGAGGTGCTCGTCGACGGCGGGCCCGTCCGCCGGCTCGGCCCCAGGGACCGGGCCCGGCTGCTCGCCTACGCCCCCCAGGCCCCGGCGCTCCCGGTCGACATGACCGTCTTCGACTACGCCCTGCTGGGGCGCACGCCGTACATCCCCTATCTGGGCCGGGAGAGCCGCCGCGACCGTGAGGTGACGGCGTCGGTGCTGGAGCGGCTCGACCTGTCGCCGTTCGCCTCGCGCACGCTCGGGCGCCTGTCCGGCGGCGAGCGCCAGCGCGTCGTGCTGGCCAGGGCGCTGGCCCAGCAGGCCCCCGTGCTCCTGCTCGACGAGCCCACCACCGCGCTGGACCTGGGACACCAGCAGCAGGTCCTGGAGCTGCTCGACCGCCTCCGCCTGGCCGACGGGCTGACGGTGGTCACGACCCTGCACGACCTGAGCCTCGCCGGCCAGTACGCCGACTCGATGATGCTGATCGCCGGCGGCCGGGTGGCGGCCTCCGGCGCCCCGGCCGAGGTGCTGACGGAGAGACTGATCGGCGAGCACTTCGACGCCCGCGTCCGCGTCGGGACCGGCGCCGGCGGCAGACCCGAGGTCCACCTGGAGCGCCCGTGAAGCTGAGCCATCGCGAGGAGGACGGGGCCCGGCTGGCCTCGCTGCTGTGGGAGTTCGGCCCCGGCTGGCGGGCGATCTCCTCGGCGATGGTCGGCGGCGGCATCGGCCCGCTGGAGTGGGTGCTCAACGCCCAGGTGGTCGGCGGCTACTCGCGGATGGACCCGGTGGAGCACATCCTTGAGATGGCCCCGCCGGGGCCCGGCGTCGGCATGCTGACCGCGGCCGCGGTCGACCGGTTCACCCGCTCGGCCGACGGGGGAGTGGAGGCGGCGGCGACCGTCGGCCTGCGCGTCCCCACCTGGGCCGCCGCCCCCGAGGGCGCCGCGGACCCCGAGCTGGCGCCGATGTACCTGCCGGGCACCGTCAACATCGTCGTCGCCGTGCCGGTCGCGATGAGCGACGCCGCACTGGTCAACACGGTCATGACGGTGACCGAGGCCAAGACCCAGGCGCTGCTGGAGACCGGCTTCCCCGGCACGGGCACCGCCTCCGACGCGGTCTGCGTGGCCGTGCGCGCCGACGGCCCCGAGGAGCTGTTCGGCGGGCCCCGGTCCGTCTGGGGCGCCCGCGTCGCCCGCGCGGTCCACGACGCGGTACGGCGGGGCGCGCATGACTGGACGAATCGTGATAGTTCAACTACATGGAGTGAGGAAATTATGGAAAGTGGCATCTGAGAGGGGCGGAGAGTCCCGATACTGGGGCGGTGATCGCCAAGAAGCTCGACCGATCTGCCGTGCAGACGGTTCTGCCGGGCAGGCCGCCGTTCACCGTCGCCGATCTCCTCGGGTTCCCCGATGACGGCAGAGACTTGGCCGAAGCGGTCGAAACTGCATTCGATGTGGACGTGCGAGTCCACCGACTCCCTGACGGCTTTGATGGGCTCTCATGGGCCGACG
>NZ_JBSFPS010000500.1:0-2668 GCF_053588315.1 Streptosporangium sp. NPDC003464
CCGTCGCCCAGGCCCGCATCCGCGAGGCCGCCGCCCGCGCGCTCAACCGGGTCGCGGACTTCCGTCCCTGCGCCCCCGAGCCCCCGTTCACCCTGGGCGTGGAGTGGAACTCCACCGCGATCGCCGCCGGATGCGCGCTCATCCCCGGCGTGAGATCGGCCGGTCCCCGCCACACCGAGTTCACCACCGGCGACTTCTCTCAGATCATGGCGTTGATGGGCATCTTCTCCATGATCGGCGGCCAGATCGCCTGCGGCAGCGGCGTCTACGGCTGACACGTCATGAGTGATTCCACTGCGATGACCCGCAGGGCGCTGCTGCTCGGTGTGGGCGCGGCCGGCGGCGCCGGGGCCATGTTCGCTGCCATGGGGGCGCTGGGCCTGGCCCCCGACGCCCAGGAGAAGGCGTTCGTCCCCCCGCAGCCCTCCGACTTCGCCCTGCGCGGCCGGGGCGCGGCGAAGGTGGTGGTCCTCGGGGCCGGGGTCGCCGGGCTGACCTGCGCCTACGAGCTGGGCAAGGCCGGATACGACTGCACGGTCCTGGAGGCCGCCGACCGGGTGGGCGGCAGGAACCTGACGCTGCGCGCCGGGGACCGGCTGACCGAGAAGGACGGCGAGACCCAGACGGCGGAGTTCGGCGAGGGGACCTACTTCAACGCCGGGCCCGGGCGGATCGCGCAGTGGATGGTCACCATGGACTACTGCCGAGAGCTGGGCGTGCCGATCGAGACGTTCGTCAACAACAACGCCTCGGCATATGTCTACACGCGGGGCATGACCGCCCCGGCCCGGGCGCGCACCGCCCGCGCCGATCTCTACGGATACGTCGCGGAGCTGCTGGCCAAGGCGACCGACGCCGGCGCGCTGAACCGCCGCCTCACCAAGGACGACCGCGAGCGGCTGGCGGAGTTCCTGCGGCGCTTCGGCGACATCGGCCCCGACCTGACCTACCGGGGCTCCACCCGCCGCGGCTTCGAGACCTACCCCGGGGTCACCGGCGGCGTCCCGGTCGGCGCGCCGCCCTCCCTGAGCGACGTGCTCGCCGCCGGCACGGGCCGGGCGCTGACGATGGACTTCGGCTACGAGCAGGCCATGCCCATGTTCCAGCCGGTGGGAGGGATGGACGCGATCGTGACCGCCCTCGTCCGGGCGGTCGGCCGCGACCGGATCAAGACGGGCGCCCCGGTCACCGGTCTCAAGAACCTGCCCGACGGCGTCGAGGTCGCCTACCAGGGCGGCACGATCCGTGCCGACTACTGCGTCGCCACCCTCCCGCCCCACCTGCTCGCCCGCCTCCCGCACAACCTGGGCGCCCCGATCACCGCCGCGCTCCGCACCCCCGTCCCGGTCGCCGCCGGCAAGATCGGCCTGGAGTACGGCAGGCGCTGGTGGGAGATCGACGACCGCATCTACGGCGGGATCACCGAGACCGACCTGGACATCACCCACATCTGGTACCCCTCCCACGGCTACCACTCCGGCAGCGGCCTGGTCGTCGGCTACTACAACACCGAGGAGAACGCCCACCTGTACGGCGAGCTGTCCCACCGCGACCGCCGCAGCCGCGCGCTCACCCAGGGCAAGAAGATCCACGGTGAGAAATACCGCATCGAGCTCCGCTCCAGTGTCTCGATCGCCTGGCAGCGCCAGCCGCACATCGAGGGCGGCTGGGTCTACTGGCCCTCCCACCAGGGGGCCTTCACCCTCCTGCAGCGCCCGGCCGGCCGGGTCTACTTCGCCGGCGACTGGCTCACCCATCTGATCGCCTGGCAGGCCGGGGCCATGGAGTCGGCCAGGAAGGCCGTCACCGAACTCCACCGGCGGGTCCTCCAGACCTCCTCCTGAGCCCGCCGCGCGGCCGTACAGTCTCTGGAGCGGGCAATCAGGCACGACCCTGAAGGAGACGACGATGGCGATCGGAACACTTGACTGGGTGGCGGCCGCCGCGCGGCCGGACCTGCTGGCGGAGCCGGTGGCGCGGGCGGTGGCGGGGCTTGACGGGGTCGAGGTGGCGGAGATCGATCCGGCGCTGGCGGACACGGCGGCCTTCTGCGAGCGCTACGGCGTGGGGCTTGAGGAGTCGGCCAACTGCGTCATCGTGGCGGCCAAGCGGGCCGGGGAGGTCCGCTACGCCGCCTGCCTGGTGCTCGCCACGATGAGGGCGGACGTCAACGGGGTGGTCCGGCGTCATCTGGACGCGCGGAAGATCTCGTTCGCGCCGCAGGACGACGCGGTCGGCCTGACCGGGATGGAGTACGGCGGGATCACCCCGCTGGGGCTGCCCGAGGAGTGGCCGGTGCTCGTGGACGAGGCCGTGGCGGCCCACCCGGGAGTCGTGATCGGCAGTGGCGTCCGCCACTCGAAGCTGGCGCTCCCGGGCGCCGTGCTGGCCGGTCTGAAAACGGCCGAGGTGCTCCGGCTGGCGAACTGACGCCGAAAAGAGATTGAGTGTTACCGCGCTTTGGGAAACCGTTGGAGCCCGGCAGACGTTGTTCAATCGAAGAATATGGCCTGATGGTTCATCTCATGGGCGGTGTTTAAGCCGGTATGGTTCTTCATGCCATGAATCAGGACTCGTGCTCGGCGTGACGCTCGTGCTGGCCCACCACCCCGCGCTGGCCGCGACGGTCCTGCGATGAACCCCACGACCCGAAAGGCGGCAGTCATGT
>NZ_JBSFPS010000501.1:0-2652 GCF_053588315.1 Streptosporangium sp. NPDC003464
GGTCCACCCACCGCCGTGAACACCAAACCCGTGCCCGCAGCAGCCACTACTGGCGACGCTGGCTCAAGCATCACGAAATCAGGCTGTAGTACTAGATCACCCGGCGCGGCAGGGGCCCGACCAACGGAGGCAGACGGGGAGCCGGCTCTTCGCATCTAGCACTACCCGGCTGTCCAGCGGCTCCAGGAGTCGGACGACGCCCTCGCCGGATGCGCCGACGCCCGCGCACAGGCCGTTACTGATGTGCTCGTGGACCTGGATTCCGAGGACTACAACATCGGACCGCTCGTCGGTCCGCAGGTGGACACTCGGCATCTTTTCGCCGAGGCAGACGCCGTAGTCGTAGTTCACCTGCAGCGTGCGCTCGTCGAGCACCTTGAAGCCGCTGATGTCGGAGGGCAGGTGGTCACCGACGGCCTCCTCGACGGTGCCGAGCGTGGCCCGGTCGACCGCGACGTGGTTGATCGGGCCGGGCAGGTTCGAGAAGTACAACCGCCACGCCGGAACGGTGGCCATGCCGCGCAGGGTCCGCAGGCGCATGGTTGTGAAGGTAGCGGCGGTCATCTTGTATGCCCGATCGTCCTGAGCGGAGGCCTCCATGTCGTAGGGGGACAGTGCGATCAGCGCCTGGCGTGCGCTGATCATGGGGACCCGCATGGTGGAGCCGTCGTCCCAGCGGATCCGCGCCTCCTTCGGAGTTGCGGGGAGCGGGCCGGCCACGGCGAAGCCGTACTCCTCATCACTCGAGATCTGCTCCTCCACGTCCTGCTGCATCTGGCTCAGGTCCTCCGTCGGCACGAAACCGTTGCGCCAGATCTCCGCCGCGCCGCTGGTCCGCCAGGTCCAGACGGTACGGGCGGCGTAGTCATCGAATGTGAGTCGTCTAGGGAGGTGGCCGCCGCTGGCAAGCGCAGTCACCGTCAGAAGCGTCACCAGTAATCGCAGCATCCGAGAATTATCGAAGGTCCCTGGGACCGTCAGCGCACCCTGCATGGCCCTCCGCTCGGGTCGGTGTCATAGACCGCAAAGTAGGGGCGTATCCCTAGGTCAGGACAACGCGCCGATGCCTGTCGGAATCCACTCACCGACCCGTTTACCGACGTTGATTCTCGGCACGAGTTCTCGACGCTCACCACCTGCGACCTCGTAGTTTCCCGGCGGAGTGTCGACAGACGAAGGTATATCGGCACTAGCAAGCGATCACGCAGAGCTACTTTGCACTTGGTCGCACGGACCCGAGTGGAGGGCCTACATGTCGCCCGAGCAGGCCGACGGCAAGCCCGCCGACGCCCGCTCGGATCTGTACTCCACCGGATGCGTGCTGTATGAGCTGCTCACCGGCCGGCCGCCCTTCACCGGGGACTCACCCACCGCCGTGCTCTTCCAGCAGTAATGAAGAAATTTCCAACGAATATGCCGCTGACCTGCGCCGGCATGGAGGCCCGGGCAAGGTCAGCGGCACCTTCGGCTTGGCCCACCGCATCTACCAACCGGCACACCGGTCCTGCGGCGCCCTCACATCGGAGCAGGTCAGCGGCAAATCCGTTGGATTTTCCGCCGTTACTACCGAGACCCCGCATGGCTCATGCAGGTAGTGCCACACCCAGGCGAGGCCCGTCCCTGAGGCGGCCCATGGCCGCGCGGACGAGGTCCGTCAGGGTCGGGCGAGACCGGAAACGAGCTCGTCGCGGAGGCGGCCGACAGCCTCCCTACCGTCGTGGCCGCGCCAGGCCAGTGCGACGCGGTGGCGGGGGGCAGCCTGGAGAGGGCGCCAGACCAGCTCAGGATGGGTGGCCTTGGCCGCCGGAACCAGCGAGACCAGATCAGGCTCGGCGGTGAGCAGCAGGACGATGGCGCTGAGCCGCCGGCTGTGGCATACCTGGACCTCGGGCCGCCACCCGGCCGCAGCACAGGCGTCCAGCACGTGGTCGTGGTAGCCGGGGGCTTCTTCGCGGTCGAACCAGAGCAGGCGCTTGCCGGCGAGATCGTCGGCCGTGAGCTGATCCGGCAGACGATGCCGTCTGCCGGTGATCACGCCGAGGGGTTCGTCGACCAGACGTAGCAGGTGCAGGTCCGTGTGGCCCACGGGCTCGAGCATGAGGCCGAGATCGAGCTCGTCCCGGCCCAGCAGATCCGCTTGCTCCGCGGAGGTAGCGTCGTGGAAGGCGATGCTCACACCCGCGGCACCGGCGGCGAGCCGTATCCGACCGAGCAGACCGGGGCCGATCCCCGTGGACAACCCGATCCTGAGCGCGGGCAGGGAGCCGGAGGCAAGGTCCCGGATGTCACGCAGGCTTCGCTCGGAAAGGGCGAGCAGGTCGCGGGCCGCGTCGAGCGCTGCCGCCCCTGCGGGGGTCAGCCGCACACCACGTGGGGTGCGCTCCAGGAGGGTGGCACCGACCGCCTTCTCCAGGGCCTTGATCTGCTGGCTCAGCGACGGCTGGGCGATGTGCAACCGGCGGGCCGCCCGGCCGAAGTGGAGTTCTTCGGCCACTGCTTGGAAATATCGCAGCCGGCGCAGGTCCCATCCCATTCCGGCCATGATAGGTCCAGCCTATCGGGCGGGTGGAAAGTGGTCTTGGACAGTCCTGCGGCTGGCAGGAGCTCAAGGTGGACATCGTTCACCCCGGCGAGGAACCACTGGCTCAGACC
>NZ_JBSFPS010000502.1:0-2619 GCF_053588315.1 Streptosporangium sp. NPDC003464
GGAGCCTGACCGTGCCGTACGCCGAAGACCTCGCCGACCTCGTCACCCAGCTCCTCGACGAAGTCCCCATCCGCGTCGAATACACCGTCCGCCGCTGACCCATGGATTTGTATCCTTCAGAACATGGCCAAGAAGCCCGAAGACCCAGAGCGCCCGGGGCGCATCAAGCAACTCCGCATGATCGCTCAGATCATCAAGGAGGCCAACCCCAAGGGGATGCCGATCGTCTACGCGTCGGCGCTCGGCACGCTCGCGCTGTTCATAGTGATCGGCCTGGTCACGGGCTTGTTCTGGTACCTGCTCGTCATCGGGATCATGCTGGCCCTCACGGTCGGCCTGGTGGTGTTCGGCCAGATCGCCCAGAAGTCGCAGTATTCGATGCTGCACGGCCAGGTCGGCGCCGCCGCCGCGATCCTGCAGGGCATGCGCGGCAACTGGGAGGTCACCCCGGCCGTCGCGGTCAACCGCGACCAGGACATCGTGCACCGCGTGGTCGGCTACCCCGGCATCGTCCTGGTCTCGGAGGGACCGGGCAGCCGCGTGCAGAAGATGCTGGTGGCCGAGAAGAAGCGGGTCCAGCGGGTCGCGCTCGACGTCCCGGTCTACGACATCCAGTCCGGTGACGGCGAGGGACAGATCCCCCTGGCCAAGCTGCAGCGCCACCTGATGAAGCTGCCCCGCAACCTCAAGAAGCCCGCGGTCTACGAGATCAACAACCGTCTCAAGGCCCTCCCGCAGACGCTGCCGATGCCCAAGGGCCCGCTGCCCCGCGGGGCGCGGATGCCCCGCCCGAAGATGCGCTGATGGACCTCGCAGGAGTCGACCGGCGTCAGGTGGACGCCGCCGGCACCTCCCGGGCCAACCGCGGCTGGTGGGACGGCGCCGCGGACGAATACCAGGCCGAGCACGGGGAGTTCCTCCGTGACTCGGGCTTCGTCTGGTGCCCGGAGGGCCTCGACGAGGCCGACGCCCGCCTGCTGGGCGACGTCGCCGGCAGAGACGTCCTGGAGATCGGCTGCGGCGCCGGACAGTGCGGACGGTGGCTGATCGGGCAGGGGGCCAGGGTGGCGGCCTTCGACCTGTCCTTCCGGCAGCTCCAGCACTCCCGCCGGATCGACCTCGACGCCGGCGCGCCGCTCCCGGTGGTCCAGGCCGACGCCGAGGCCCTGCCCTTCGCCGACGGGTCGTTCGACCTGGTCTGCTCGGCCTTCGGCGCGCTGCCGTTCGTGGCCGACGCGGCGGCCGTGCTCGCCGAGACCCGCCGGGTGCTGCGCCCCGGCGGCCGTCTGGTCTTCTCCGTCAGCCACCCGGTCCGCTGGGCCTTCCCCGACGATCCGGGCCCCCGCGGGCTGACCGCCGACCGGTCCTACTTCGACCGCTCGCCGTATGTGGAGATCGGCGACGACGGGCGGCCGTCCTACGTCGAGCACCACCGCACGATGGCCGACTGGATCGGGCTCATCGTCACCTCGGGTCTGTCCGTCGAGGGGCTGACCGAACCCGAGTGGCCCGACGGCCACGACCGCGAGTGGGGCGGCTGGAGCCCGCTGCGCGGCCGTCACCTGCCGGGCACCGCGATCTTCACCTGCGTGCGGCGGGCCTGAGCCCCGCCGCTCCGCCCGCCTGTCCGTCTGTCCGTCTGTCCGTCGTCCGTCTGTCCGGACCGCTTTTGGCGCCCCGCGGACCTACAGGCGCACGACCACGGTGTTCGCCGCCCGGTCGTGCAGGCCCCGCTGGTCGCGGTCCCAGATGAGGGCCGGTACGGCCAGGCACAGCAGCAGGGTCCGGACCAGCACCGCCACCAGACCCGGGCGTCCGCCGCCGAGCGCGGCGACCCGGATGCCGAACAGCCGCATGCCGAAGGTCATGCCCATGGTGCCCACCAGCACGATGTATTCCACCGCGAAGATCGCGAGCGGGACCCAGCCCTGTTCGGCCGGGTTCACCCGCAGGAGCCCCTGCGCGATGGCCCAGGTGCAGATCAGCCAGTCGATCACGATGGCGCCGATCCGGCGGCCGAACCCGGCGACCGCGCCGCTGCCCTCCTGGGGCAGGCCGAGCCGTTCCCCCGGGTAGCCCAGGTCGACTCCGGCCGACCTGACGCCGCCGAGCCAGGTCTGGGTCCAACGGGGCTGCTGCCTGCTGTTCATGGCTAAACGGTATCCGCCCGGCGGACCGCCCCCGCATCCGCCCGAGCCGACTACCCGGATCACCCGGAAGCCGTACATCATGTGGATCAACCGTCTCTCATGCACATCCCTCGGAGCACCCCCCAAGTGTCTGACATAGATGACATAGACCGGCGTTTCGCCGCGCTCACCGCCCAGATCAGCCAGGAAGAACGCCGGAGGATGAGCAGGGCGGCCAGGCGGGGGCAGGCGCGCCCGCCGCGTTCCCGGCGCCGCCGGAGGCGGATCGCCGCGTTCACCGTGGTCGCCGTGGTGGCGGGCGCCGGAGTGTACGTCGCCTACCGCCCCGAGGTCGTCGACCGGATCCGGACCGCCCTCACCGGCCAGGCCCCCGGCGTGGCCTGGTGTCCTCGCTGCCGGGGACACCGAGGTCGGCCAGGGGAACGGTGCCCTCGGCGAGGCTGGCCAGGACCTGCCGGGTGCCGTCGGG
>NZ_JBSFPS010000503.1:0-2546 GCF_053588315.1 Streptosporangium sp. NPDC003464
GCGCGACCAGGCGCTCCGGCCCGGCCCCGCGCTCGGCCAGCAGCCGCGCCAGCCGGTTCGCCCGCCGGTTGAGCCGGGCATAGGTCAGGACCGTCTCGCCGTCCACGAGCGCGGTGGCGTCGGGGACCCGCGCGGCCGTGGTCTCGAAGAGCTCGGGCAGCGTACGGCGGGGCACCGGCGCGCCGGTGTCGTTCCACTCCTCGACGATCTGGCGGTGCTCGGCGGCGTCCAGGACACCGAGCCGGCCGACCGGCGTCTCCGGGGCGGTGACCAGCGTGGTGAGCAGCAGCCGCATGCGATCCAGCAGCCGCCGGGCCTGGACCGCGGTGAACAGGTCGGGGCGGTGGTCCAGGCGCAGGGTGAGACGGTCACCGGGGATGGCCGCGAGGGCGAGGGGATAGTGGTGGGCGTCCACCGAGCCGAAACCGGTCAGCCGGACGTCGCCGAGGGCGGTGTCCGCGGCGGAGGCGTCGAACGGGTAGTTCTCCAGCACGGTGACCGTGTCGAACAGGGCGCCGCGATAGATCTCGGTCAGTCCCAGATGGTGGTGGGGCAGCAGCTCGGCCTGCTCGTCCTGGAGGCGTTCCAGCAGTTCCCCGACCGGCTCCTCCGGGCGGAGCCGTACCCGCACCGGCAGGGTGTTGATGAACAGGCCGATCATGCGCTCGACGCCGGGCAGCTCGGGCGGGCGCCCCGAGACGATCGCGCCGAAGACGACGTCGTCGCGTCCGGTCAGCCGGGACAGCAGCACCCCCCACAGCCCCTGCAGCACGGTGTTGACGGTGATCCCTCGGCGGCGGGCCAGCCTGGTCAGCGCGGCCGTCAAGGTGGTGTCCAGTTCGAGGCTCACCTTGTCCGGCGGGACGGGCGTGGCCGCGCCGGGCGCGATCAGCGTGGGCCCCTCGATCCCGTCGAGGGCGCGGGCCCAGGCCCGCCGGGCGGCGTCCCGGTCCTGGCGGGCCAGCCAGGCCAGATACCTCTTGTACGGCGGGGCCGCCGGGGCCTCCACCCCCAGGTAGAGCGCGAGCAGCTCGGCGACGAGGAGCGGGGTGGACCAGCCGTCGAGCAGGATGTGGTGGTTGGTGAGGATCAGCCGGTGCCGGTCCGGCGCGAGCCGTACCAGGACGGAGCGGATCAGCGGCGGCGTGGCCAGGTCGAACGGGCGGGCCCGCTCCTCGGCGGCCACGCCCTCGGCGTCGGCCGAGGTGACCTCCCGCCATGACGGCTCCACCCGCTCCGGGATGACCTGGACGGGCCGGCTGAGATCCTGGTGCCAGAAGGCGGCGCGCAGGTTGGGGTGGCGTTCGAGCAGCCTGGCGGCGGCGCTCCGCAGGGCGGGGACGTCCAGCGGACCGTCGAGATCGAGGGTGACCTGGGCGGTGTAGACGTCGTGTTCGTCGTGGAGCGCGTGGAAGAACAGGCCCTGCTGCAGCGGCGAGAGCGGGAGGATGTCCTGAACCTGCGTCATCGCTTCTCCCAAGCGGCCTGGATGCGGTCGATCTCGTCCTGGTCCAGATCGACCAGGAGGTCGCTCGGCGTGTAGCCGCCCGGACCGTGTGCGGCCAGCCCTTCCAGCGCCCCGGACCAGGTCTCGGCCAGCTCCCTGACCTCGGCCTCGGTGAGCACCCCTGCCGGCCAGGACCAGACGGCCTCGAGGTGGGGGCCGTCCGGCCGGTCGTGGACGGTGACGTTGATCTCCAGGGCGTGGGCCACCGGCATGCCGGGGTCGTGCCCGCCGAGCGCGGCCGGGACCAGGTTCCAGTCCCCCTCGGCGACGGCGACCCGGCCGAGGTAGTTGAACACGATCTGCGGCCGGGGCAGCCCGGCCAGCTCGGGGGCGGTGCCGGGGTTGAGGTGGCGGAGCAGTCCGTAGCCCAGGGGGTTGGGCACCGCCCTGAGCTGCTCCTTGATCCTCTTGACCGCCTGCGCCACGGCCCGCTCGTCGGCCCAGCCGGTGACACCCGCGTCGAGCCGGACCGGGTAGAGGGCGGTGAACCAGCCGACGGTCCGGGACAGGTCGGTCCCGGAGGAGATCTCCTCCCGGCCGTGTCCCTCCAGGTCCAGCAGGACCGAGCTGCCCCGGCCGCCGCGTTTCCTGCGCCAGTGCGCCACGGCCAGGGCGAGCCCGGTGAGCAGCACGTCGTTGACGCGGCCGTGGAACGCGGCGGGGACGGTGGTCAGCAGGGGCTCGGTCCGCCCGGGGGGCAGGGTGAGGCGGAGGCTGCGCAGTGTCGCGACGGTGTCGACGCGTGGGTCGAGCGGCCTGCTGCCGACACGCGGGTCGGGCCCGTCGAGGATGTCGATCCACAGGTCGAGTTCTCCGGCCCGGTCGCGGGCCTCGTCCTGGAGACGACGGGCCCAGGTACGGAAGGAGGTCGGCACCGGCGCCAACGCGACAGCCCCACCACGCACAGCCGCCTGCCAGGCCGCGAACAGATCCGGCAACAGAACCCGCCAGGACACCGCGTCGACCGCCAGATGGTGCACCGCCACCACCAACCGCCCCGACACCCCCGGCCCGGCATCCACCCAGACCACCCCCACCA
>NZ_JBSFPS010000504.1:0-2541 GCF_053588315.1 Streptosporangium sp. NPDC003464
TCGCCGACCAGGGCAGCAGCTCGCAGTCGAGGGCGAGCCAGCCGGTGCCCAGCTCGTCCATGAGCGGCGCGCACGCCCGGCTGAGCCGGTCCACCAGTTCGGTGGTGTCGGGGAAGAACGGCCTGCCGGTCCGGGTGTAGACGGCCCCGGTGGTCCCGTCCGCGACCCCGAACCGCGCCGCCGCCGTCTCCGGGTCCCTGGCCAGTACGGCCACCGCCCGCGAGCCCATGTGCTTCTCCTCGCACACGACATGGGTGATCCCCGCGGCCGCGAACTCGGCGAACGCCTCGGCCGGGTGCTCCAGGTAGCCGTCGAGCCCGGAGGTCTCCGGCGGCGCCATCGTGGGGGGAAGGTAGACCAGCCAGCGCGGGTCGACCGCGAACCGGCTCATGATCTCCAGTGCCGCGGCCGAGTTCTCCTCCCGGACCTTGACGCGGCCGCCGCCGTGACGCACCTCGATGTGCTTGGTGCCCTGGACGTCGCCGATGGCGAGCGCCTCGGGGTCACGCCGGCCCGGGGCCCCGAACGGCCTGACCGACTCGTACCAGACCTTCTCGGCGGGCACCGAGACGATCTCCTTGGACGGGTAGCGCAGCGCGGTCAGCCTCCCGCCGAACACGGCGCCGGTGTCCAGGCAGATCGTGTTGTTGATCCACTCGGTCTCGGGGACCGGGGTGTGGCCGTAGACGACCATGGCCCGGCCCCGGTACTCCCGCGCCCACGGGTAGCGCACCGGCAGCCCGTACTCGTCGGTCTCGCCGGTGGTGTCGCCGTACAGCGCGAAGGCGCGCACCCGGCCCGAGGCGCGGCCGTGGTAGTCCTCCTTCAGCCCGGCGTGCGCGACGACGAGCCTGCCGCCGTCGAGCTGGTAGTGGCTGATCAGCCCGTCCATGAAGGCCAGCGCGGCCCCGCGGAACTCCTCGGGCTCGGCGGCGAGCTGGTCCAGCGACTCCTGCAGCCCGTGGGCGACCCTGACCTTGCGGCCGTTGAGCGCGCGGGCCAGCTTCTGCTCGTGGTTGCCCGACACGCACAGCGCGGTCCCGGCCGCGACCATGCCCATGACCAGCCGGAGCACGCCCGGCGAGTCGGGCCCCCGGTCGACCAGGTCGCCGACGAACACCGCCGTCCGGCCCTCGGGGTGGGTCGCGCCGGTGCCGCCGGGGGCGATCTCCCACCCCAGGGCGCGCAGCAGCGTCTCCAGCTCCGACCGGCACCCGTGCACGTCGCCGATGATGTCGAACGGCCCGGTCAGCTCGCGCCTGTCGGTCCACGCCTTCTCGGTGACGACGGTGGCGGCCTCGATCTCGTCGGTCCCGCGCAGCACGTGGACCCGGCGGAAGCCGTCGCGGGAGATCTTCGCCATGGACCGCCGCAGGTCCTTGCGCTGCCGCCGGATCACGTGGGGGCCGAAGTCCCGGTCGGGCCGGGCGGCGTTGCGCTCGATCGCCACCTCCTCCGGCACGTCCATGACGATCGCGTCGACGAGCACGTTGTGGGACTTGGCCAGCTCGACCAGCTTCTTGCGCGCCTCCCACTGGACGTTGGTGGCGTCCACGACCGTCAGCAGGCCCCGCCTGAGCCGGGTGCCGACGATGTAGTGCAGCACGTCGAAGGCGTCGGAGGTGGCGCTCTGGTCGTTCTCGTCGTCCGACACCAGGCCGCGGCAGAAGTCGGAGGAGACCACCTGGGTCGGCCTGAAGTGCCGGCGGGCGAAGGTCGACTTCCCGCTGCCGGAGACCCCGACGAGCACGACGAGCGACATCTCCGGCACGGTGATCTCAGTCATCTCCGCCTCCCGCGTTCACACCGTCTCCGAGACCGAACAGGGCCATCTGGGTGGGCGGGCCCACCTCGGGGTCGTCGTCGCCGACCGGCCGGAAGGCGACGTGGTAGCCGTAGTCGTCGCAGACCTTCGCCGCCCACGCCCGGAACTCGGCCCGGGTCCACTCGAAGCGGTGGTCGGGGTGGCGCATGCCCTCCAGGAAGTCGTAGCGCACGTTGTACTCGGCGTTGGGCGTCGTCACGATCACGTGCCCGGGCCGGGCTGCGCCGAAGACCACCCGCTCCAGCGCGTCCAGCCGCGGCGGGTCGACATGCTCGACGACCTCCATGAGAACGGCCGCGTCGTATCCGGCGAACCGGGCGTCGGTGTAGGTCAGCGCCCCCTGGAACAGCTCCAGCCGCTCCCGCTGCCGGTCGGGCATCCGGTCGGGCTTCAGCCGCCTGACCGCGAGCGCCAGCGCCTGCGCCGACACGTCCACCCCGGTCACCTTCGTGAACTCCGGCCTGCCCAGCAGCGCCCCGACCAGCTGCCCGGAACCGCAGCCCAGGTCGATGACGCGGTGCGCGCCGAGCTCCCCCAGCGCCTCGACCACGGCCTCGCGGCGCAGGACGTTCAGGGGCCGCCTGGGCGCGCCGCCCGGCTCCCCCTCGGGCGCGGGGACCTGTCCCGCCGTCGCGGAGGGGACCTCCACCGGCGGGGTCGGCGCTGCTCGCGGCACCGTGCTGAAGGCCACCACCAAGCTCGCCAATGAGGGATAC
>NZ_JBSFPS010000505.1:0-2503 GCF_053588315.1 Streptosporangium sp. NPDC003464
GACCCCCGAGCAGACCCCCGTGAACTACCACCAGGCGAAGCGGGAGAAGATCGCCGCCGCCATCACCGCCTGGCAGGCCACTGGACCTGGTGCGGGACGTGCTGCCGTCGGCGTCGATGGGACTGTCCTTCGGCGGCCTCGCCGCCGCCCTGCTCGGCCCCGTGGGCTTCATCCTCGTCGCCCCGGCCATCGGGGCGGCCATCTTCATGGGACGGCGCTCCCTGGAGAAGGTCCAGCGCAGCCAGGCGGCGATCCGGGGGGCGCTCCGCGACCAGTTCGCGGTGGTCTCGCGGGAGATGACGCTCGACCTGGAGCGGATGGTGGCCGCCTGGCGGGTGAGCGTCGAGCAGACCGCGGACGAGAGCCTCCTGCGGCGGCGCAAGGAGCTGGAGGGCAGGCGCGCCGACCTGAAGGCCGCGTCCGCGCGTTCGGCGGCCGACCGCCGCAAGTCCCGGCAGTCCGGCGAGGACCGGATGGCCGCCATCGGCTCCCTCACCGCGCGCGGCCACGAGCTGCGCGAGGAGCTCGCGGCCGCGGTGGCGGCCCTGGGGGCCGGTACGGCGACGCCCCCGGGCGGGAGCTGACCGGTCCGCGGTTCACCCGCCGGGCGGGAGGGTGGACGGCCGGACCGCCCCTCGGCCCGCCAGGCGGGAGGGACGGCCGGACCGCCCTTCAGCCCGCCAGGCGGTGGGCGGGGGCGAGCAGGTCCGGCGGGCGCGGCACCCGCCCGCGCGTCCGGTTCCCGGAGCTCCTGCCCGGCGGCCGGGCACAGGCCAGGACGGAGCACGCCTGGCCGTCCCCCTCGGGGGCCGGCGGACGGTCACGCCCCGACGGGTCGGAGCGCGTGCGTCGGCGGTCAGAGGGGCAGGTGCACCAGGGTGGCGGGCTGGTCGCGGGCGGTCCCGGTCACGTCCGCGGGGCGGTGCAGGCAGAGCAGGCCGGTGGGGACCCGGACGACCGGCTCGAACATCCCCGGCGTGCGGTGCACCTCCCGCGCCCCGCCCGGGGTGACGTGCAGGAGCCTGCTGCGGCCGGCGTCCTGCATGGTCATCCACATCGAGTCGCCGTCGGCGACCAGCCTCGGGCGCTCCCACCGGTGCCGGGAGGTGAGATGACCGGCCAGGGTCGCCGACTGCTTGCCCATCAGGAACTCCAGCGTGTGGGAGCGCTGGTCGAAGATGCTGACCGACCAGCCCCGGGCGGGGCTCACCTGGTCGGTGCCGACCGCGTAGATCTGGCTCCCCGCCGGGAACCAGCGCAGCGCGCCGGCCGCAGGACGCGGCCTGACGAGTTTGGTCCGGCCGTCGGCGGTGTCCGCCTCAAGCCCCGCCGAGCTGGAGGTGAACCATCTGCCCCGGTGCAGGACCACCTGGTGGAGCCAGCCGCGTCCCGGCTCCCGCACCGTCGGGCGCACCACACCGCCGGGATCGACCAGACACAGCACCTGCCACGGCCGGAAATCCTGGTGCCGGCTCTGGAACATCGGCTTGTTGCTGCTGAACTGGCCGAGCACCACCGTGCAGCCCGGCGCGCCCACGGAGGGCGACGGCTCGGTGCCGCTGGGCCCCTCCTGGTCGAGCAGGCGGCGGAGCCTGTTGTCCTCGTTCACGAACCACTGGGCGTACGGGCCCAGGTCGCGGGTCGGCGGGGCCTGGAAGACGAACCCCCCGCCCAGGTCGAGCTCGACCATCGCCAGGTGCCCGGTCTCCCCCCAGGGCAGGCCCACCGAGGTGTCGACCGCGACGGCCTGCCGGGGCTGGAAGAAGACCCACGCCGTACGGCCGTGCGCGATCACCGTCGGGTTGCCCCACATCTGCAGCGGGTGGGTGGCGCGGATGGCCAGGTCGGAGCTGAGCGTGCGGACCAGCACCTGCGCCGGCCCGACCTGCTCCACCGCCACGGCGCCCGCACCCGACACGGCCCACTCCACCAGCCTGCCGAAGCCGAGCTCGCGGTCGTGGCGCCCCTCGATCCCGTCGAGCCTGCGCAGCAGGTGGCCGCTGTCGAACGCCTGGTGCACGAAGACCCGGCCGGCCTCGGCGCGCGCCTCCAGCACCCCGTCCAGCACCTTCTCGATCCCCTTGACCGTGGGGCCCTCCGTGCCGGGGGCGCCCCTCCCGCCGGGGACGGCCGCGTGGCCTCCGGTGCGCGCGCCCGGCGGCCCCCCGGCGCTGACCGGGCCCGGGGCGTTCCCGGCGCCCCCGGGCCCGGTGATCCCCGCCGGTCCCACGGCGGCACCGGGTCCGGTGAAGACCTGCTGTCCGCCGGCGGCACCCGCCGGACCCGTGAAAGCCCGGTGCCCGCCGGTCGAGCCCATCCGCCGGCCCGAGACGTCCTGCTGTCCGCCGGCGGCACCGGGTCCCGTGAAAGCCTGGTGCCCGCCGGTCGGACCCGTCTGCGACCGACAACCCCCTGAGGGGGCACATCGGGGGCACATTCAGGTGAGTTGAGGTCCGGCGGCGAAGGCGTTGTCCAGCCCGTCAGTGCCCGCTCGGACGCCTCC
>NZ_JBSFPS010000506.1:0-2502 GCF_053588315.1 Streptosporangium sp. NPDC003464
CCGACGGCGCCCACACGGCGGCCTGCACCGCCGTGTGGATCGTCGAGGCGATCTCCTCGCTCGTGCGAGCGCTCACGTGCCCACCTCCGTCACAGAAGGGGCGGGATGGGGGCCAGGTCGTCGGATCGGTAGGCCAGGAGGTTCTCCACGTCGAGGACACCGTCGATCCCGTGGACGGCCGCGACCAGGCGGGAGATCTGCGAGTGGAAACCGACATGACCCGTCAGCGTGACCACACCCGCCTCTATGCCGACCCTCAGGTGCTCCCGGTCGACGTAGAGGCGATCGCAGATCTCGGTGATCTCGCCGTCGATCTCCTCGGCCGGACGGGTGAAGACCTTCAGCAGATCGCTCTGGTGCACGGTCCCGACGAGACGTCCGGTGGCCGGCTCGATCACGGGAAGCTGCTTGATCCGGTAGCGGTGCATCAGCCGCGCCGCGTCCCGGACGGTGGTGTCCTTCGTGACCGTGATCGCGGGGCTGGTCATCACCTCTCGGGCCGTGATGCCTGCGGCTCTGTGATGCTCCTGGTGTCTGCGGCGGCTGTCGAAGGCACTGCCCGCAGATGTGGAGTCGGTCTCCTTGAGCAGCAGGTCATCGTCGGAGACCACACCGATGGGGTGTCCATCGGTGTCGATGACGGTGAGCGCGCCGATCTTGAAACGCCGCATGGCCTCGACGATCTCGGAGAAGGACGCCTCCGGCCGCACCGCGACCGCTCTGGTGCCCATGACATCTGAGATCTTCATGATTGACCTCCTCGAAGACCCTCAGTCACGACGATCCCCCAGTGATGTCGAGGGCGTCAGCGGCGAAAGTCCCCCTCACGTAGGACTTATGCCCGCTTTCCCACTGATAGTCCGCTATCAGGCTGCCGACGAGTCGGCGGCCAGGGAGAAGTAGGCCTCCTCCTCCTGGTCGAAGTGGAGGACCAAGACGGCGTGCAGACCGTAGAGGCAGGCACGCAGGTCGTCCAGCTGCTCCAGCCGCATCCCGTCGGCCTCGGCGAGGGCAAGGTGATTTCCCAGACGCCGCACGAGGCGTTCGATCTCGGCGTGCGCCCTGCTCATGGTCATCGTGACCTCGAGGCTGCCCAGCACCTGTCCCATCGCCGGATACAGCCGCTGTTCCTCGGCCCGTTCGTGGGGCAGCAGGCGTTCGGTGAGGAAGTGGTGGACCTCTCGCAGCCGGTCCAGGGACGCCGCAGAGGGAGTTCCGCCCAGTTCGTCGGCTGTCTCGCGGATCAGTTCCAAGGGCGGTCGCAGTGAGGAGTGCTCCGTCTCGAATCGGCGCAGCAGGGCCTCGGTGGCGGGGTCGACCACCGTCCGAGTTCCTCGCACGGGACGCAGCGCCCGCAGCGCGTTGACGATCACCGTTATGTCGATGGCTTCCTGCAGGAGGGCGCCGACCGCAGGCGCCAGTGCCCCGGCCGCGGCGGCCGCCATGGCCAGCAGTGACAGCGCCATCCCCGTGGCCGCGCTCTGTACGGCGATGCGACGGGAGCGGCGGGCGACGTCCATGGCGTCGGCGAGCCGGTCCAGGCGGTCGGTGGTGAGCACCACGTCGGCGGCCTGGGTGGAGGCGGCCGAGCCCCGGGCGCCCATCGCCACCCCGACGTCGGCCGCCGCCAGGGCCGGGGCGTCGTTGATCCCGTCGCCCACCATCACGGTCACCGCCCTGGCCGCCTCCTGCTGTACCGCCCGGACCTTGGCGGCGGGGGTCTGTTCGGCCAGCACCTGGTCGACACCGAGGACGATGCCCACGCTTTCGGCGACTTCGGCCCGGTCCCCGGTGAGCATGACCATCCGCTCGATCCCGGCGCTGCGTAGCCGTCTCAGAGTCCGCGCGGCGTCGGCCCGTATGGCGTCGCGGAGCAGGATCACTCCGCGGGCCTGGCCGTCCACCGTCACCCAGACGGCCATGGCGCCGTCCAACGCGGCCCGTGCCCGCTGGGCCCGTTCCCATTCCGAGCGGGAGGGGGCCGTGGCCTTGCCGACCTCTATCCGGTGCCCCTCCACCAGCCCCGTGGTCCCGATGCCCGGCTTCTCCCGGACCTCAGCCGGTTGCGGCAGCACGGCCCGGTGCGCGCGGGCGGCGTCGACGATCGCAGCGGCGAGCACGTGAGAGGACATCTGGTCCACCGCGGCGGCCAGGCGCAGCACGTCGTCGGCGCGGGCACCGGGGGCGGCCACGACGTCGACCACCTGCGGCCGTCCGGCGGTCAGCGTACCGGTCTTGTCCAGGATGAAGGTACGGGCCTGGCCCAGCCTCTCCAAGGCTCCGCCGCCCTTCACCACCACCCCGTGTCGCGCCGTACGAGACAGTCCGGAGGCGATGGCTGCGGGTGCGGCGAGCAACAGCGGGCACGGGGTGGCGACGACCAGCACGGCGACGGCCCGCACCGGCTGGCCGGACAGCAGCCAGGCGGCGGCCGCCAGCAGGAGCGTGGTCGGCAGGAACCAGGCGGCGAACCGGTCGGCGAGCCGTACGACGGGGGCGCTG
>NZ_JBSFPS010000507.1:0-2499 GCF_053588315.1 Streptosporangium sp. NPDC003464
GACCGGTGATCTGGGCCGTTACTGGCCGGACGGCACGTTGGAGTTCCTCGGCCGGGCCGACCACCAGGTGAAGGTGGGCGGCCACCGGATCGAGCCGGGAGAGATCGAGAGCGCGCTGGCGGCGCACCCCGAGGTGGGCCACGCGGTGGTCACCACGGTGGGCGGCGCGGCCCGCCGCCTGGCGGCGCTGGTGACGGCGCCCGACGGCACCGTCCCGGCGGGGCTGCGCGACTGGCTCGCCGGACGCCTGCCGCCGTACATGATCCCCGAACGGTTCGCGGCACTGCCGGAGCTGCCGCTCAGCGCCAACGGCAAGGTCGACCGGGAGGCCGTGCGGGGCATCCTCGACGGGGAGTCCGCCGGGCGCGCCGAGCCGGCCGTGCCGCCGCGCGGCGCGACCGAGACGGCCGTGGCGGAGATCTGGGCCGAGCTGCTCGGACTGCCCGCCGTGGGCCGGGACCAGAACTTCTTCACCCTCGGCGGGGACAGCCTGCTCGCGACGCGGCTGATGACCAGGTTGCGCGCGGCGGGCATCGGCGGCGCGGAGCTCTCCCGGCTGTTCGAGACACCGGTCCTGGCCGACTTCGCGGCCACCCTCGACCCCGGCGGCTCCGCCCCCGCGCAGCGGACGCTGACACCCGACCCCGCGCACCGGTACGACCCGTTCCCGCCGACCGACGTGCAGCGCGCCTACTGGGTCGGGCGGACCGACGACTTCGCGCTGGGCGGCGTGGGCTGCCACTTCTACACCGAGTACGACGTCACCGGGGTCGACCTCGCCCGGCTGGAGGAGGCGTGGAACCTGCTCATCCGGCGCCACGAGATGCTGCGCGCCGAGTTCCTCCCCGACGGCCGCCAGCGCATCCTGCCCGAGGTGCCGAGATTCCCCATCCCGGTCACCGACGTTCCCGGCGCCGACGGCGACCGGGCGGACCAGGCCCTGGCGGAGCTGCGGGAGGCCATGTCGCACCAGCTCATCGACGCCACCCGGTGGCCCCTGTTCGACGTGCGGGCCGTGCGTTACGCCGGGGACCGCACCCGCATCGGGATCAGCTTCGACAACATCATCCTCGACGCGCTGAGCTCGATGACCGTGCTGCGGGAGCTGGAGGCCCTCTACGCCGACCCCGGCGCCGAACTGCCCCCGGTCGACATGTCCTTCCGCGACTACGTGCTCGGCGTCCGGCCCGACCCCGCCTCACTCGAGAAGGCGCGGGCGTACTGGTCCGACCGGGTGGCCGAGCTGCCCCCCGCCCCCCAGCTCCCGCTGGCCGCCGACCCCTCGCGGATCGGCCGTCCCCGCTTCGTGCGGCGCCAGGCCCGCCTGTCGCCCGAGCGGTGGCGGGCCGTCAAGGAGACCGCAAGGAAGCACGCCCTCACCCCCTCCACCGTGCTCGCCACCGCCTTCGCCGAGGTGCTGGGGGCGTGGAGCGCGCGGCAGGACCTGACGATCAACCTCACCCTCTTCGACCGCAGGGAGGTCCACCCCGACATCGGCAACGTCCTGGGCGACTTCACCTCCCTGTTGCTCGTCGCCTACCGGCCCGCCGCCGGGGAGACCTGGCTCGACAGCGCCCGGCGCCTGCAGCGGCAGGTGGTCGCCGATCTGGAGCACAGCGACGCCTCGGCCATCTGGGTCATGCGGGAGCTGGCCAGGCGCACCGGTTCCGCCGAGGTCTCCATGCCGGTGGTGTTCACCAGCACGCTCGGCGTGACGGGCGACGACCCGTGGGACGCCGGCGCGCGGCTGTTCGCCGAGCCCGTCTGGGGCGTCTCCCAGACCCCCCAGGTGTGGCTGGACCACCAGGTGGTGGAGTCGGCGGGCGGGCTGCTGTTCAACTGGGACGCCGTCGAGGAGCTGTTCCCGGCGGGCGTGCTGGACGGGATGTTCGGCGCCTTCGCCGAGATGCTGGAGTGGCTGGCCGGGGGCGCCTGGGACGCGGTGGCGCCCTGCGCGGTGCCGGCGGGTCAGCTCGTGGTCCGCGCCGAGGCGAACGGCACGGCGGGGCCGGTGCCCGAGGGGGCCCTGCATTCGCGTTTCTTCGCCCTGGCCGAGGCGGAGCCGGAGCGGGCCGCGCTGGTCCGGGACGGCGGCGGCCTGTCGTACGGCGAGCTCGCCGGCCGGGCGCTGCGGGTGGCGGGATGGCTGCGCTCGCGGGGCGTGGGTCCGGGCGACACGGTCGCGGTGACGGTGCCCCGGGGCACGGACCAGTACGTGGCGGCGCTGGGCGTGCTGGCGGCCGGGGCGGCCTACGTCCCGGTGGGCATGGACCAGCCCCCGATCCGCCGGGACCGGATCTACCGGCGGGCCGGCGTGCGGCTGGTGCTGACGGGCGACCCCGGGATCTCCCCGGACGGCGTGGAGCACGCGCCGGTGGCGGCGGCGGTGGCCGACGGGGCTCCTCTGGCGGGGCCGGTGGAGGTGGATCCGGGTGCGCCGGCGTATGTGATCTTCACGTCGGGGTCGACGGGTGAGCCGAAGGGTGTGGAGGTGTCGCA
>NZ_JBSFPS010000508.1:0-2497 GCF_053588315.1 Streptosporangium sp. NPDC003464
TTTCGGGTACGGGCCGCCACGACACTCACTAGAGGCTTTTCTCGGCAGCATAGGATCACCCACTTCGCCACAATCGGCTCGGCATCACATCTCAGGATACACGGACCGCGGATTTGCCTACGGTCCTCCCTACATGCTTACCCCAGGACTACCATCGCCTGGGCTGGGCTACCTTCCTGCGTCACCCCATCGCTTACCTACTACCAGATCAGGCCAGGCGTTCACTCTGACGCCGCCCCCGAAGGGGCAACCGAGTTAAGGACCCTTAGTATCACTGGATTCAGTATTGGCGCATCGTAGCGGGTACGGGAATATCAACCCGTTGTCCATCGACTACGCCTGTCGGCCTCGCCTTAGGTCCCGACTTACCCTGGGCGGATTAGCCTGGCCCAGGAACCCTTGGTCATCCGGCGCAGAAGTTTCTCACTTCTGATTCGCTACTCATGCCTGCATTCTCACTCGCACGGCCTCCACAACTAGATCACTCTGCTGCTTCGCCGGCCGCACGACGCTCCCCTACCCATCCACACACCTAAACCACAAAGGCTCGGACACATGTGTGAATGCCACGACTTCGGCGGTGTACTTGAGCCCCGCTACATTGTCGGCGCGGAATCACTTGACCAGTGAGCTATTACGCACTCTTTCAAGGGTGGCTGCTTCTAAGCCAACCTCCTGGTTGTCACTGCGACTCCACATCCTTTCCCACTTAGCACACGCTTAGGGGCCTTAGTCGGTGGTCTGGGCTGTTTCCCTCTCGACTACGGAGCTTATCCCCCGCAGTCTCACTGCTACGCTCTCACTTACCGGCATTCGGAGTTTGGCTGACGTCAGTAACCTTGTCGGGCCCATCGGCCATCCAGTGCTCTACCTCCGGCAAGAAACACGTAACGCTGCACCTAAATGCATTTCGGGGAGAACCAGCTATCACGGAGTTTGATTGGCCTTTCACCCCTAAACACAGGTCATCCCCCAGGTTTTCAACCCTGGTGGGTTCGGTCCTCCACGCGGTCTTACCCGCGCTTCAACCTGCCCATGCCTAGATCACTCCGCTTCGGGTCTACAGCATGCGACTCAAACGCCCTATTCAGACTCGCTTTCGCTACGGCTCCCCCACACGGGTTAACCTCGCCACACACCATAACTCGCAGGCTCATTCTTCAAAAGGCACGCAGTCACATCACAGACGCCCGAAGACGTCTACGCTCCTACGGCTTGTAGGCACACGGTTTCAGGTACTATTTCACGACCCCTCACCGGGGCGCTTTTCACCTTTCCCTCACGGTACTTGTTCACTATCGGTCATCAGGGAGTATTTAGGCTTACCAGGTGGTCCTGGCAGATTCACACAGGATTTCTCGGGCCCCGTGGGCGGCGGAGGTCGTCGCCGGGCTGGACCGGCCGGAGGACGGTTACCTGCTGCTGGAGCGGCTGGTCGAGCGGGAGTTGATCACCTGGGACGCAGCGCTGCCGATCGGCCGCGACGCCGAGGACGTGCTGCGTGAGCGGATCGCCTCGATCGGGGACGCCGAGCTGCGCGAGCGGGCGGTGGCGGGGCTGGCGCGGTTGTGCGCGGCCCGTGACGCGGTGGCCGCCGCCGCCGGTGACCCGGCGGGGTTGAAGGAGGCGCTGGCGGCGCTGGACGCGGAGTTCACCGCGGTCACCGGTGCCGCGCCGCGGCGGCGGGACGGGCAGATGTACGCCGGTCGCACGCTGTGTTACGAGGACACCACCCGGGACGTCGACGTCACCGTCGGCTCCTCCCTCCTCGACGACCTCGCCGCGCCCCTGGCCATCACCCTCACCACCGCCCGGTGGCTGACGGCGGCACTGGCCGACGCCTACGGGACGGCGCTGCGGGAACTCTACGACGACCTGCGGGAAGACTCCGACGCCCCGGTGCGCCTGTCCGACCTGATGTCCCTGGCCCAGGGCCTGTTCTGGGGCACCGGGCGGCGTCCGGCCGACGACGTCGCCGAGGAGTTCACCCGGCGCTGGGGGAGCCTGTTCGGTCTGGAGGACAGTGACGCCCGCCTCCAGCTGTCGGCCGCCGAGCTGGCCGAGCCGGTGGCACGGCTGTTCCCCGCCGGGCGGCCCGGCTGGTCCACGGCCCGGCTGCACAGTCCCGACCTGCAGATCTGCGCCCCCGACGTCGACGCCGTCAACCGCGGCGACTACCAGGCGGTCCTCGGCGAGCTGCACGCGGCCTGGCCGACGTTCGACTGCGACCTCTTCACCGTCTGGCACCCCGAGGTCGACCGGCTCCGGGACGAGCTGACCGCCGACCTCGGGCCGGACCGGGTCCGGCTGCTCCACCCCGACACCTGGCCCCGGCACACCGGGCGGGTCGCGCCGTCGCTGACCGGCACCACCGACCGGCTGCTGGGGTTCGCCGCGGCACCGGGCGCCGACCCGGAGCGGCTGCTGCCGGCCACCTCGGTCATCGTCTCCGACGACGACGGCACCCTGATCGCCACCGCCCCCGACGGACACCGGT
>NZ_JBSFPS010000509.1:0-2420 GCF_053588315.1 Streptosporangium sp. NPDC003464
TCCGTGGACCATCGTCCAGGCAGAAGATGTCCTCTGCGAGCAGGTCACCGTGGCCAGGCCGGCCTACTTCCCCGAGACGGACGGATACGTGGAGGTGCCGGTGTTCACCCGGGCCCGCCTGGAGGAGGTCTCCGGACCGGCGATCGTCGAGGACGCCGAGTCGACGATCGTGATCCCGCCGGGATGGACGGCCCGGCTCGCCGAGGCCATGGCCGTGATCCTCACCAGGACGGGCCGATGAGCGGCGCCCCGGACGCGCTCACCGCCGAGGTGCTGCGGAACGCGCTGGTGGTGGCCGCCGAGGAGGCCGGCATCGTGGTGGTGCGCTCGGCCTACTCCACGTTCATCGTGGAGGGGTCGGACGCGTCGGCGGCGATCCTCGACGCCGGCGGGCGCCTGGTCGCGCAGTCGATGGCCACCACGCTCATGAACAGCATGGCGTTGAAGGTCGCGCTGCCGGAGCTGCTGGCGGACATCCCCGCCGGGACCATGCGCCCCGGCGAGGTGTTCGTGCTCAACGACGCCTACCGGGGCGGCGTGCACACCAACGACCTGCTCGTCTACCGGCCGGTCTTCGTCGAGGGCGTCCCCGCCTACTTCACCGCCACGATGATCCACGTCTCGGATCTCGGCGGCCTGTCGGCGGGCGGCATGGCGCCGCTGGCCACCGACGTCTTCCTGGAGGGCCTGCAGCTGCCCCCCGTCAGGCTGGCCACCGCGCGGGGCGTCGAGCCCACCGTCGAGGCGATCCTGCGGGCCAACAGCCGGACCCCGGACAAGGTCATGGGCGACGTGCGGGCCCTCATCGCGGGCACCGCGGTCGCCGCCGCCAGGATGGAGGCGCTGGTCGCCGAGTACGGCCCGGCCGGGCTCGCGCGGGGGATCGACGACTACCTGGACCACACCGAGGCGAGGACCCGCGCGGCCCTGGCCACGCTCCCCGCGGGCCGCTACGAGGCCGCCTACCTGATCGACGACGACGGCATCGACACCGGTGTCCCGCACACCGTCCGGGTCGCGGTCACCCTGGAGCCCGGCGCGGGGGCCGTGCTGGACTTCGCGGGCACCGGCCCGCAGGTCCCCGCGGCGATCAACTCCTCGGCCTCGCAGTCGCTGGCCGCGGCGGTGTTCGCGGTGCGGTGCTTCCTGGACCCGGCCATCGCGATGAACGACGGCTGCCTGCGGGCGATCGAGGTGCGGCTGCCGCCGGGCTCGCTGCTGAACGCCTGCTCCCCCTACCCCTGCGGCGGCCGGTTCGTGCCCATCTACGCGGCGATGGAGGCGATCTTCCAGGCGCTGTCGGAGGCGGTGCCGGAGCGGGCGATCGCGGCGAGCGGGATCCTGCAGCCCTTCTCCATCGCGGCCGTGCGGGCGCCGTACTGGATCCATCTGTCCTACGACTTCGGCGGGGTGGGGGCCCGTCAGGGCAAGGACGGCCCGGACGCGACGGGCGTCCACTTCGGCATCGGCCGCAACTCGGTCCCCCAGGCCGAGCCGGTCGAGACCCGCTGCCCGCTGGTCGTGGAGTCGGTGGAGACCGTCCCCGACTCGGGCGGGCCCGGCCGCCACCGCGGCGGGCTGGGCTCCCGGACGGTGATCCGTTTCCTGGCCGACGCCCACGTCACCACCCGGGGCGACCGGCTGCGCAACCCCCCACCCGGCCGCTCGGGCGGCCTGCCGGGGCGGGTCGGCGGCTTCTACCGGCGGCGCCCGGACGGCTCGCTCGAACGCCTCGGCTCCAAGGTGAACAACGCCCTGTTCACCGCCGGGGAGGCGTTCGTGATCGAGACGACGGGAGGCGGGGGCCTCGGCTCGCCGTACGACCGCCCGCTCGGCGAGATCGAGGCCGACCTCAGGGCGGGCCGGATCACCGCGCTGGGCGCGCTCACCGACTACGGCGCCACGGTCGCGGAGGACGGCTCGCTCCGGCGGGCGCGGTGACGGCCCCGGTCAGCCGCGCGGGCGCAGGAGCGCGGCGGGGTCGAGGCTCGCCCCGAAGGGACCGGTGACGGTGGCGACCCGCCCCGCGCCGCACTTCTGGACGAGCCGGTAGCCGTCTCCGTCGAGCTCGTGGATGTAGATCGTCGGCCCTTCGGAGGGCTCCACCCGCCAGTAGAACGGGATGCGGGCGTCGGCGTAGGCGCTGGGCTTCATGGCCCGGTCGCGCCTGCGCGTGTGCGGGCTCACCACCTCGACGGCGAGCAGCACGTCCTGCGGGGAGAAGGCCGCCTCGGTGTCGTCGACCAGCCCGCTCGGCACGACGGCGACATCCGGGATGAGGAGGTCGCCCTTGTCGACACGCAGGTTGATCCGGGAGAGCGGCTGGCGGGTGTTGAAGATCGGCTCCGACACCTCGTACAGGACGGCGCCACCCGAGGAGCGGAACCGCTGGGTGAGGATCTGGTCGGAGATGAACCGCA
>NZ_JBSFPS010000510.1:0-2419 GCF_053588315.1 Streptosporangium sp. NPDC003464
CACGACCGCCGACTCGGGGCCGACCCCGGCGGCGCTCAGCCGCCGGGCCAGTGCGTTGGCCCGCGCGTTCAGCTCCGCCGCCGACAGGCGGACCGTGCCGCAGACCACCGCCTCGGCCTCCGGAGCCGCCGCCACCCGCGCCTGGAACAGCCGGGCCAGGTCGCCCCCGGGGATCCGGGCCGCGGTGTCGTTCCATTTCTCCAGCAGGGTGTAGCGCTCCTCCGGCGCGAGCAGCTCCACCTCGCTCACGCGGACGTCCGGATCCGCGGCCACCGCCTCCAGCAGCCGTACCAGCCGCGCGGTGATCGACTCCACCGTGCCGGGGTCGAACAGGTCGCGGGCGTACTGCACCACTCCTTCGACACCTCCGGGGACGGCGCCGGCGGAGACGTTCTCGCTGAGGCCGAACGCGAGGTCGCACTTCGCGCCGCCGAAGCCGTACAGCGAGTAGGCCGGGTCGGGCACCGCCGTCAGGCCCGGCAGCCCGGCCTCGTCGCCCGGGGTGTTGTCCAGGCCGAGCATCACCTGGAAGAGCGGGGGGCAGCCGGGGATCCTCGGCGGGTTGACCGCCTCCACCACCTGCTCGAACGGCACGTCCTGGTGCGCGTACGCCGCCAGGTCCGTCTCCTTGACCCGGGCCAGCAGCTCGCGGAAGCCCGGGTCGCCCGAGGTGTCGGTGCGCAGCACCAGGGTGTTGGCGAAGAAGCCCACCAGCTCGTCCAGCGCCCCGTCGGTACGGCCGGCCGCGGGCGCGCCGATCGGCACGTCGGTGCCGGCTCCCAGCCGGGTCAGCAGCGCCGCCAGCGCGGCCTGCACGACCATGAACAGCGTGGCCTGGTTGGCCCTGGCCAGCGTGAGCAGCCGCCCGTGCAGCTCGGGCGAGAGCCGCAGGGGCACCGAGCCGCCCCGGTGCCCGGACGCCGGCGTCCGGGGCCTGTCGACGGGCAGCGCCAGCTCCTCGGGCGCCCCCGCCAGGGCCGCGCGCCAGTAGGCGGTCTGCGCGCTCACGAGACTGTCCGGGTCGGCCGGGTCCCCGAGCAGCTCGCGCTGCCACAGCGCGTAGTCGGAGTAGCGCACGGGCAGCGGTTCCCAGTCGGGGGCCGCGCCGCGCGTGCGGGCCGCGTAGGCCAGGGCCAGGTCACGCCTGAGCGGGGCCAGCGACCAGCCGTCCATGGCGATGTGGTGGAACAGCAGGGCCAGCACGTGCTCGCCCGGCTCGCCGGGGGCGCCGGGCCGCAGCGCGAACAGCAGTGCCCGCACCGGCGGCTCGGCCGAGAGGTCGAAGGGGCGCAGCACCGCCTCCTCCACCGCCGCGCCGAGCCCCGTCTCGTCGGTCTCCACCACCGTCAGCTCGGGTACGGTCTCCAGCACCCGCTGCCGGGGCCGGCCGTCCTGGGCGGGGAAGACGGTGCGCAGCGTCTCGTGCCGCCACGCCACGTCCCCGAGCGCGGCCGCCAGCGCCGCCCTGTCCAGCCGCCCGGACAGCCGCAGGACCAGCGGGACGGTGTAGAGCCCGCCCGGCTCCGCGAGCTGGTCGACGATCCAGAGCCGGTGCTGGGCGAAGGAGGGGGAGGGCGGCTCGGAGGACTCCGCGCGGACCAGCGGCGGCCTGACCGCGCCGGTGCCGCCGGTCCGCGCCCGCTCGACCAGGGCCGCGAGCCCGGCGACGGTGGGCTCCTCGAAGACCGCCCTCACCTGCAGCTCGACGGAGAGCGCCGACCTGATCCCGGTCACCACCCGCATGGCCAGCAGCGAATGCCCGCCCAGGGCGAAGAAGTCGTCGTCGACCCCGATCCCCGGCGTGCCCAGCACCTGCGTGAACAGCCCGCAGAGGATCTCCTCCACCGGTGTGCGCGGCGCCGCGCCGGAGGTCGCCGTCTCGGGCGCGGGCAGGGCCCGCCGGTCGACCTTGCCGTTGTGGTTGAGCGGCAGCGCGTCCAGGACGACGAAGGAGGAGGGGACCATGTAGGCCGGCAGCGTCTCCTCGGCGTACCGGCGGACCCGCCCGGCCGGCTCGCCGGACCCGGCGGTGCCCGGCGGGTCCTGCGGGACGAGGTAGGCGACCAGGCGGCTGTCGCCCGGCTGGTCCCGCCTGGCGAGGGTGACGGCCTGGGCCACGGCGGGGTGGCGGGCCAGGACGGCCTCGATCTCGCCGAGCTCGATGCGGAAGCCGCGGATCTTCACCTGGCCGTCGGCCCGGCCGACGAACTCCCAGGTCCCGTCGTCGCGGCGCCGTACCAGGTCGCCGGTGCGGTACATGCGTGATCCGGGCTCGCCGTACGGGTCGGCGACGAAGCGCTCGGCCGTGAGGTCCGGGCGGCCGAGCATCGGGGTGCTGGCCGCGGTCAAGGAGGCCGGGCGTGACGAGTTCTTCATGGTCGGCGGGGCCGGGTCGGCCAACGCGATGCGTGAGATCCAG
>NZ_JBSFPS010000511.1:0-2409 GCF_053588315.1 Streptosporangium sp. NPDC003464
GCCGACCGGCTCGCCCGCTCGCTGATCCAGCCGGTCGGGCAGGTCGCGGGGGTCTCCCGGCGGCTGGCCCGCGGCGACCTGGACGCGCGGGTGGACCCGGCCGGCCCGCCGGAGATCCGCGACGTCGGCACCGCCCTCAACCATCTGGCCACGCGCATCCGCGAGCTGCTCACCCGCGAGCGCGAGGCGGTCGCCGACCTGTCCCACCAGCTCCGCACCCCCGTCACGGCGCTGCGGCTGGAGGCCGAGACCCTGCGCGACAAGGACGAGGCGGCCCGGGTGGGAGAGGCCGTCGACACCCTCGAACGCATGGTCACCCAGGTCATCCGGGAGGCACGGCGGTTCCGCGGTGGCGTGGCCCGCTGCGACGCCACCACGGTGATCACCGACCGGGTCACCTTCTGGTCGGCGCTCGCCGAGGACCAGGACCGGCCGGTACGGCTGCGCATCCCCGGCACCCCGCTCCCCGTCGGGGTCAGCGCGCAGGACCTGGCGGCCTGCGCCGACCTGCTGCTGGAGAACGTGTTCGCCAACACTCCTGACGGCACGCCCTTCACCGTCGAGCTGGCGCCCGGGCCGGACGGGGGCGCGCTGCTGACGATCACCGACGAGGGGCCCGGGTTCTCCTACCCGGTGCCGGTCGACCGCGGGACGAGCGGCAGGTCCTCCACCGGCCTGGGCCTCGACATCGCCCGCCGTACGGCGGAGGGCTCCGGCGGCCGGATGCGGGCGGGCCCGTCCCCGTCGGGCGGGGCCGAGATCACCCTGGAGTTCGGCCCGGCGGCGTCCTGATGCCCCGCCACGTCCGCACGGCCCGCTCAGCGGCTTCTTAACGATTCGTTAGGGACGCCGCAGTGTTTCGCTATCCGGCGCCCTGGCAGCCTTGAGAGGTCATCGGGCTCCCGACATCGCGGGACGCCGAGGGGAGGGTCCACCGGATCCGGAAGACCCGGGCGGCCGGCGACGGTGACACGGCTGCTTCACGGAAGCCCTCCGAGCCGGTGGAGCGAGATCCGCGGCGCGGAGGGGCGGCAGCCCGGGAGAGGGCAACCAGGACGTCCACGACCAGGAGGACGGCAGTCAGAGCGGCGACAACGGAACCTATCTGTCGATTGAGATCACGTCGCGTGCGGCCGTGTCCCTCACCCCTGCGGGGTGGGGGCGCGGCCGTGTCCGCGGCGGCCGGATCCGCGGCGGGCCGGCCTCCGGCGGCGACGGGAGCCGGGGAGCGCCCCGCGGGCCCTCCGCCTGCCGCACTCGCCCGGATGGCGCCCTACCGGGTCTCCTCGGCCTCGCCGCGCTCGCGGATGAGCGCGGCGAACTCGCGCACCTGCCGCACGGTCCGGTCCTTCTCCGACCCCTGGAGCCCCACGGCCCCGATCGTCGCCCCGTCGGTGAAGTCGATCTTCGCCCAGGGCTCGTTCTGCACCAGCGTGACCCCCAGCACCTCCGGCCACTCGTAGCGGTGCACCCGCAGCGGGTTGACCACGGTGACACCCTGCTCGTCCGCCTCCACCCGGCAGCGCCCCAGCAGGTGCAGCAGCCCGGCGATCATCCCGCCGAGCACCACCATGGCGACCCTGTCGACCAGGGTGAACGGCGGCGGCAGGAAGATCGCCATCAGCAGTGCCCCAAGCACGATCACCGCCGCGAAGCCGTACGCCACGATCCGGCCCTTCTTCGGCCGCCACACAACGGGCAGCTCAGGCGGAGAGACGCTCTCGGGGCTCACTTGGAGATCACGATCCTTCGGGAAAATCGCCGGTCACAACCGGTGTGACTGCCGACACCGTGCCGAATGAAATTTACCGCACCACCCGGCCGGCCATGACTCCGCACAGGAAGGCCGGACATACCGCGTTTTCCGCCTTTTCCTCCTCCGCCGCGGAGCGTGACGGGCCGCACGCGGTGCGGCGGAGGAAGGGAAGGGCACGCCTGCGGCCCCGCCGGCTAGCCCCGGAGGTCCCTCAGCAGCAGGGCGGTCTCCAGCGCGGCCACGGTGGCCTCGTATCCCTTGTCCTCGTGGCTGCCCGGCAGCCCGGAGCGGTCGACGGCCTGGTCGAGGGACTCGCAGGTCAGCACACCGTTGCCGACCGGGGTCTCCTCGTCGAGGGAGACCCTGGTCAGCCCCGAGGTCACCGAGTCGCACACGTAGTCGAAGTGGGCGGTCTCCCCCCGGATCACGGCGCCCAGCGCGACGACCGCGTCGCACCGCCGGGCCAGGGCCTGGGCCACGACCGGGATCTCCAGGGTCCCGGCCACGCGCACCACGGTCACGGCGGCGCCGCTGTCCTCGCCGGCCTGTACGGCGCGGGCCGCTCCAGCGCGTGCACCCCCGCCATGCCCGACAGGTCCAGGAACAGCAGGACCGTCCCTCCCAGGGCGGCGTAGGCCAGCAGCGGCACGGTC
>NZ_JBSFPS010000512.1:0-2353 GCF_053588315.1 Streptosporangium sp. NPDC003464
GTACTCCCCGGCCGGCGGTGTGGTGGATCGTGCCGGTCACGCTGCTGGTGGGCGGGGTGGTCGGCGGGCTGGCCTGGCTGCTGCTGGCGGCCGGGTGGAGCGCGGCCGAGGCCACCGCCCGTCAGGGCGCGATCCAGACCGCGCCGGCGGCCGGCGCCGGGGTCGGCGCGGCGGTCACGCTGATGCCGGCCTTCCGCCGTCAGCGTCACCAGGAGCACGCCGCGCACGTCACCGCCCACCTCGCCGAACGCAACGCCCAGCTGACCGAGCAGATCGCCGAGCGCAACGCCGCGCTGGCCGAGCAGGTGGCCGACAACACCAAGCACGACGCCACCGAACGCCGGGTGACCGACCTGTACACCAAGGCCGCCGAGCAGCTCGGCCACGCAGGCGCCGCCGTCCGGCTGGCCGGCCTGTACGCGCTGGAGCGCCTGGCCCAGGACAACCCCGGCCACCGCCAGACCATCGTCAACGTCATCTGCGCCTACCTACGCATGCCGTACACCCCACCCCCGAGACCCGATACGGCCGCCGACCGGGCCGAGGCCCTGCGCGCCGCCCGGCGCCGCCACCACGCCCTACGCACCGCCGCCCGCGGACGCACCACACCCCCACCCACCCCAGCCGGCGCCGACACCGGCCCGGACACCGAAGGCGAACGCCAGGTCCGCCTCACCGACCAACGCATCCTCACCGACCACCTGCGCGACCAACGCACCCTCGAGCAGCGCGAGAGCCAACCCGCCGACGCGCGATTCTGGCCCGGCATGCATGTCGACCTAGCCGGTGCCGCTCTCATCGACCTGGATTTCCTCTCCTGCCGCCTTACCCGCGTCGACTTCCACAGGGCGACCTTCACCGGGGTCACCTGGTTCGACGGGGCGACCTTCACCGGGAACGCCATGTTCGGCGGGACGACCTTCCACCAGGAGGCCTGGTTCGACCAGGCGACCTTCGTTGGGAACGCAATGTTCGACGAAGCGATTGTCCGGCGTCCGGAGGCCGATCATTCCTGGCCGATGGGCTGGGCGGTCGTGGCGTGCCCCGACGGCAGGGGGCGGCTGGAGCGGGTGGCCAAGACAACAGCGGACCCGAGCCTGCCCGACGGTTCAACGCCTGCCTGATGGGGGTCCCCATAGCAAACGGCGGAAATCCAACGGCTTTAGGTCTGGCCTGCGGTTTCTCGCGTTTTCCGTTCCCGCCACGCCACCGGGTCGAGCTCGACCCGGGGCTGGAACGCGGTGAGCGCTGGGCAGGCGAGCGTGCGGCGGCGTACCGTCACGACCAAGATCACGACCGGTAACGTCGGCGAAGGAGCCCGATGAGGAGACGTCGTCGATCGATTCGCGATGGACACGACGGCTGCGGCTGGCGGCCCAGACCGTTCTCGTCATCATGGGGTGGGGCTGGTGGTGATGCTGCCGTTCTCCGAGCTGCTGGCGTGGGCCAACTCCCAGCGAGGGCTGGACCAGCCGGGGTTGTCGCCCCGCGGACCAGCGCTCCACCCCCCTGCCGCACCGGCCTTCTGGGGGGAATACACCTGGACCTGGCCGGCGCCACCCTCATCGACCTCGACCTGACCGGCGGCCATGTCACCGAGGCCGCCCGCATTCTCAAGATCGGCCAGCCCACCGCTCACGTGACCCTCGCGGGGCGCTGACCAGCGCCTATATCGGCGCGCGGCCCGTTTCCTCCGTATTTCGGTGGCACCCGTTCCATGGCTATTCGTCGGGACGCGCTGGGATGCCCGCGAAGCCATGACGCATGATCCGGAGAAGCCGTTGTGCGTGCTCCGCGCCGGTGGCCGCGATGGCGGCCGCGTTTGTCAGGGCGAGCAGGTCATCCACGGTGAGGCCGGTGTTCAGGGTGCCGGCTTGCTGGGCTCGGGCGAGCAGCTTCTGTGCAGTCGATCGCATGGACCTATGCCATTGGTCGAACAGCTCGGTGCGACGCTCGTTGTTGTTTTCGGTTCCGGCGAGCGCCAAGGCGCGTTTGGTGGCGACGTGCACGACGAAGCTGTCCAGCCAGGTGAACAGCGCCTCGGCCTCCGGCTCGGATTGGAGCAGAGCGGCGCCTTCCTCCTGGAGCGTCGTAACTTCGCCCGCATACACCGCCACGATCAGATCCTGACGGGTGGGGAAATGGCGGTAGAGCGTCGCGTTGCCGACGCCCGCCCGACGGGCCACCTCATCCAGCGCGATGTCGGGCCCGTGCTCGTCGAAGAGCGCTTTCGCCGCGGTGAGTAGCGACCGGACGTTCCTCGCCGCGTCCGCCCTGCGCGGCCGCGTGCCCGTCGGCGACTCCGGATGCGTCATCGTCATGCTCCCTCCCTCGTTGCGATGTGGGGAGTTCC
>NZ_JBSFPS010000513.1:0-2278 GCF_053588315.1 Streptosporangium sp. NPDC003464
CGGCAGGCGGGGGGCGGCCGCCGGCCGCGGGCCACGGGAGCGTGGCCCGCCCCGGCCCACCTCCCCTGACCGGCCCGGCACGCCCTGACCGGCCCGCCGTACCCTGAGCCGCCCGGCCCACCCCGCCCGGCACGCTCCGGCCCGTCGAGCGCGCCCCGGCGTGCTCCGGCGTGCTCCGGCGTGCTCCGGCTCGGCCCGGTCACGTGCGAGCACCTGCCCGGCCCGGCCCTGCCCGGTCACGTGCGGGCATCGGCTCGGCCCGGTCACGTGCGAACACCAGTCCGGACCGGTCATGCGCAGGCTCCGGCCCGGTCCGGCCACGGGCACCGGCCCGCACCGCGGCGCCGGAGAGGCACCGACAAGAGACAGACGAGAGGGCAGATCGTGACATATCCGGATCCGACTTACTTCGGCGACAAGGGCGAGATCAACGCGACCTACCGCCCGGCCGCCCACGCACCCGAGCTGACCTACCGGTCCGGCAACACGGTGCACTACCTGGCGACGGGAGCCTCCACCAACGGCCAGTTCGGCCTCTACCGCTGGGAGATGGGGCCGGAGCCGAGCGGGCCCGACCAGCACTTCCACCGGTCGATCTCCGAGTCGTTCTACATCCTCACCGGAACGGTCCGGATCTACGACGGCAGCCGCTGGATCGACACCGAGCCGGGCGACTTCGTCCACGTCCCCGAGGGCGGCGTCCACGCCTTCCGCAACGAGTCGGGCGAGCCCGCGTCGATGCTGCTGCACTTCGCCCCGGGCGCTCCCCGTGAGGGCTACTTCGAGGGCCTGGCGGAGTTCGCCGTCTCCGGCCGCCCCAGCGACGAGGAGCTGGCCGCCTTCTACTTCCGCCACGACACCTTCTGGCTCTGACCAGATGACCCGTCGCCGTTCACCCGCACCGTGGCGGGCGGGCCCACCCATACCCGGGGCGCCGGCTATCGGCCGCCCCCGGGCGGTCCGGGGGCCCGGCGGCTAAAGAGGATCCGAAATGGATCGTCTACTTCAAAACTATCTGCTACGGTCTCTCCTGTTGCCTCATTCGACAGGAGTGCCCCCATGTCTGCCGCTTCCGCCCCTTCGGCGCCCCGGTCGCGCTGGCTCGCCCTCGGAGTGATCGCCACCGGGATGCTGATGATCGTCCTCGACGGCAGCATCGTGACCGTGGCGATGCCGGCCATCCAGAACGATCTGGGCTTCTCCCCGGTCGGCCTCAGCTGGGTCGTCAACGCCTACCTGCTCGCGTTCGGCAGCCTGCTGCTGCTGGCCGGACGGCTCGGCGACCTGATCGGCCGCAAGCGGATGTTCCTGGCCGGCACCGCGGTGTTCACCGCGGCCTCGCTCCTGGCCGGGGCGGCCACCTCCCCCGCCGTGCTGATCGCCGCCCGGTTCCTGCAGGGGATCGGCAGCGCGATGGCCGCCGCGGTCAGCCTGGGCATCCTCGTGACACTGTTCACCGAGCCCCGGGAGCGCGCCAAGGCGATCGCCGTCTTCAGTTTCACCGGCGCCGCCGGCGCCTCGATCGGCCAGGTGCTCGGCGGCGTCCTCACCGACGCCCTCGACTGGCACTGGATCTTCTTCATCAACCTGCCGATCGGGCTCGCGGCGCTCGTGATCGCCGTGCCCGTGCTGCCCGCGGACCGCGGGCTCGGCCTGGGGGCCGGGGCCGACGTCATCGGCGCCCTCCTGGTCACCGCCGGGCTGGTGCTGGGCATCTACACCGTCGCCAAGGTCGAGGAGCACGGCTGGACCTCGGCGCCCACGCTCGGCTACGGCGCCCTCGCCGCCGTCCTGCTCGCCGCGTTCGTCATCCGCCAGGCCACCGCGCGGAACCCGCTCATGCCGCTGCGGATCTTCCGCTCGCGTAGCGTCTCGGGGGCCAACCTGGTCCAGATCCTGATGGTCGCCGCGCTGTTCTCCTTCCAGATTCTCCTCGCCCTCTACCTGCAGCGGGTGCTCCGGTACGGCGCCGCCGAGACCGGCCTCGCGATGCTCCCGGCGGCGGCGGTCATCGGCGCGGTGTCGCTGGGCGTCTCCGCCCGGCTCAACGCCCGCTTCGGCGAGCGCAACGTCCTGCTGGTGGGGATCGCGCTCCTGATCGGGGTCCTCGGGCTGCTCGCCCGCGTCCCCGTGCACGCGGACTATCTCACCGACCTGTTCCCGGTGATGCTGCTCGCCGCGGGTCTCCACGACCACGTCACCGGTCCCGCCGTGCCGGGCGGCCACCGCGGCGACGTGCTCGCGCATCATCCGCCGGGGGACCGGGTTGATCGCCGGT
>NZ_JBSFPS010000514.1:0-2260 GCF_053588315.1 Streptosporangium sp. NPDC003464
ATGGAGCCCGTCCAGCGCGAGCAGCAGGCCGGCCAGGCAGCCCAGCATCGTGGAGCGGGTCATCCGGCGGGCCACCCTCGCCATGATCAGGATCGAGAGCGTGCCGATCAGGGCCCCGGCGAACCGCCAGCCGAACGGGGTCATGCCGAAGAGCTGCTCACCGACGCCGATCATCCACTTGCCCAGCGGCGGATGGGCCACGTACAGCGGGCAGGGGTCGACGTCAGGAGGGGTGCATCTGACCCAGATGTCGGTGTCGCCGGCGATGAGCATCCGGTCGGCGACCGGATCCTCGATCGTGCCGAACGAGGCCCGCTCCACACCGTAGGTGATCAGCGCGAACGCGTGCTTGACGTAATACGTCTCGTCGAACATGACCGCGTGCGGGCGCCCCAGGCCGGTGAAGCGCAGGACCGCCCCGAACGCGGCCACCAGCAGCGGACCGAGCCAGCCCCACAGGACGTTCCCCGGCATGGGCGGCGACAGCCGGTCCCGCGTTGATCCCATTTTTAGAATTATGGTGATAAATCATCTTTGGTGATGGAGTAATAGCGATCATTTCGCATTCCACCACTCTGGGACACCGTCGCGGAGCCCCCTCCGGAGCCGGGCGGGAGCGCCCTCGCGGGACGGCCCTCGCGGGGCCGCTCTCGGGACGGCCCTCGCGGGGCCGCTCTCGGGACGGCCCTCGCGGGGTCGCTCTCGGGACCGCCCGCGCGGCCCCGGAACGCGTCAGCCGCGGTGGACCGCGTCGTAGAGCTCCCGCTTGGGGATCCCCGCCGCCTTGGCGACGTCGACGATCGCCTGCTTCCTGGGCACCCCCGTCTCCTCGCGGCGGACGACCTCGGCGACCAGGTCCTCGATGACCGGTGGCAGGTCCTCCGGGACGTGCCCGGCGACGACCACGGTGATCTCCCCCTTGACGCCCTTGGCCGCCCACTCGGCCAGCTCTCCCAGGCCGCCCCGCCGTACTTCCTCGTAGGTCTTGGTGAGCTCCCGGCAGACCGCCGCGGGACGGTCGGCGCCGAACGTCTCGGCCATCGCCCCCAGCCCGGCCGCCAGCCGGTGCGGCGCCTCGAAGAACACCATCGTGCGCTCCTCCCGCGCCAGGCCGTCCAGCCTGCGCGCGCGCTCGCCGGGCTTGCGCGGCAGGAAGCCCTCGAAGCAGAAGCGGTCACTGGGCAGGCCGGAGACGGCCAGCGCGGTGGTGACCGCCGACGGGCCGGGCAGCGAGGTGACCGTGATCCCGGCCTCGACGGCCAGGCTGGTCAGGCGGTAGCCGGGGTCGGAGACGCCGGGCATGCCCGCGTCGGTGATGACCAGGACGGTCCGGCCCTCCTGAAGGGCCTGCAGGAGCTCGGCCGCCCGGCCGGTCTCGTTGGCGTCGTAGTAGGAGACGATCCTGCCCCTGATCTCCGCGCCCAGCTCACCGGCCAGGCGGCGCAGGCGGCGGGTGTCTTCGGCCGCGACCACGTCGGCGGCCTCCAACGCCTCCCGCAGCCGGGGCGAGGCGTCCCCCACCTGCCCGATCGGAGCTCCCGCCAGCACCAGCCTGCCGTTGTCCATCACCATGCCATCCTCCCCCATTCCCGGTGAGATCCCATCCCAGGTGGGGTTTTCAGCAGGGGGAGAAGTTCCCTAATTAGGCATGTAGGCGGTGTTTCCCGGGTTCCCCGGCTGGAGGGGCCCGTACGATGTCCGGGTGGCCGTGACCGACTTCACCAACCAGGCGCCCAAGCAGCCGGAGCCCCAGCCGGGTGGCGGCTCGGCGGATTCCGTGCGCGACCGGCTGGTGCCGCCGATGCGCGGCGGCGCCCTGTGGGGCTGGCTCGGCCCGCTACTGGTGGCCGCGTTCGGGGCGGTCCTGCGCTTCGTCGACCTGGGGCGCCCGCACGCGGTCATGTTCGACGAGACGTACTACGCCAAGGACGCGTGGGCGCTGATCAACTTCGGCGCCGAGCGGAACGCCGTCAAGGACGCCGACAAGCTCCTGATGCAGAACAGCACGGAGATCTGGCAGCAGTGCGCGCCGGCCGAGATCGACAAGTGCGCCTCCTACGTGGTCCATCCGCCGCTGGGCAAGTGGATGATCGGCGTCGGTGAGCAGCTCTTCGGCATGACCCCGTTCGGCTGGCGGTTCGCCGGGGCCCTGATCGGCGTGGTGTCGATCCTGATCCTGGCCAGGACCGCCCGCCGGATGACCCGCTCCACGGTGCTGGGCTGCCTGGCCGGCCTGCTGCTGTCCATCGAGGGACTCCAC
>NZ_JBSFPS010000515.1:0-2251 GCF_053588315.1 Streptosporangium sp. NPDC003464
TGCTGTGGGAGGCGGCCGGAGCAGGGGCCGCCGCCCCACTGGCAGGCGCAGTGAGAGGTAGCGCCGGGCACCTCCCGGTGGGTCTTGCGCATGCCGGCGGTCCACACGTGCTCGCGGACCCAGGCGGCCTGGCCGGGCGTCATGCCGTCACCTCCGGCAGGCCGAGCATGTCGAGCACCTCAGCCACCGCGGCGGCGTCCAGGCCGAGGCGGCCGGTCATCCGCCGGACGGCCCGGCCCGCGGCCTCCAGCTCGTCGGTGGGGTTCGGGTTGAGGGTGAGCAGGACGTCGGCGTTGTGGTCTGGGCTCTTAGGTTTGCGGCTGCGGCCGGCCTGCATGAGGGCGTCGTTGAGCCGGAGTTCGCCCTGGAGGATCCAGGTGGAATCGTGGTGGCGGAGCGTGTGCTGGTAGTCAGCCATCACGCCACCACCAGTGGGGGCCAAGCGACCTTGGCGAGTGCGTCCCGCTGCGCCTTCGGGACGTCGACAAGCGGGTGGCCAAGCGCGTCGAGGCCAGCGGCGCGCAGCCACCAGGCATCGACCTGGTTGTCGTCGCGCAGGTCCAGGCCCGTCCTCCGATAGAGCGCCATGCGCATGTCGGGCTTGGTCGCATTCCCCCGGCCGGTGGCGTACTTCTTCAGCGTGGCCGGGGGGACGAGGGCGTAGGGGACGCCGAGTTCCATGAGGGCGATCCGGACCGCGCCGTGGACCATGCCGGTGATTCCTGCGCCTTGGGCGTGCTTGGGCAGGTCTTCGATGACGGCGAGTTCGATCGGCTCAATGTTGAAGTAGTCGTAGGCCTCGGCGCGGACGGTGACCATGATGCGACGTAGGCGCTGGTCGCCGTCGCTGGCCACGGTGCGCAGGGTGGAGAGTGGTCGGCCGTCCCAGGTGGCGATGCCGGTGGCGGTGAGGGACAGGTCGAGGCCGAGGACGCGGGGTGTGGTGGTGCCCGCCGGGCCCGGGGGAAGGTCGGGCCCGGCGGAGCTGAGGGCGGCGGTCACTGGGCACCGCCGAGGATGACGCGGGCGACGGCCAAGGCCCAGGTAAGGTCGCGGCGGTGCCGGGGCGCGCGGTGCTCGTTCATGTCGGCATGGCGGGCAGCTTCGTCCAGCCAGGCGGCGAGCGGCTCCGCCAGGTCCGGGTGCATCGCGGCGATCCACGCAGCGTCGGCCTCGGTGCTGCCGAGGTCGTGGCCGCCGTAGTTGTCTTCCTCGCGCTCGTTGTCGTCGAGCACGCGGGCGAGCTGGGCGGTGTAGGCGAACGAGCCGGGGCCGGTCTGTTCGATGCCGAGGCCGATGACCTCGCCGTTGCCGACTCCCCAGGGTCCGGGCGTGGCGTTGGCGGCAGCCTCGCGCAGTCGGACGGCGGCGGCGCGGAGTTCTTCAGCAGGGGTAAGCATTCAGGCCTCCAGGACGGCGGCGGGAGCCCGGACGGGCTCGGCGGGGCGGAGGGTGTAGGCGGTGCAGGCCGCTGCGGCGACGAGCACGGCGAGCGCCAGGGCGGCGCCACACAGGGAGCGGGCTTGTACGGCCCAGATGGCGGTGCCGGCGGCGAGGACGGCGACGACGCTGTACACGTAGGTGAAGAGGGTCACCGGGTCCTCCTGCGGATCTTGTCGAGGGCGTCGGGGACGGGGAGCTGGTCGAGGAGGTCGCGGGTGGTGACCATGGCCAGCTCGGCGTCGACGTCGTCCAGGGCGGGAGGCTGCAGGTCGCTCATGGCTGCCGCCCTTCGCGCAGCCACTGGTGGTCGCGGGTCTCGGCCAAGGCCTGCTCGATGAGCCGGTCGACGCGGTCCGGGCGGCGCTCGGCGCGGCGTTCCGCCGAGGCGCTGCGGGCGTCGGCCTCCTCCTCATCCCAGCGGGCGCGCAGGAACGCGATCAGTTCATCCATGTCCGCCATGCTCGCCTGCCCCGATGATCGTCCGCAGGCAGACATGACGACGCCCCCACCCGAAGGGCAGGGGCGGTAAACCGGGCGAGGTCAGTCGTAGAAGCCGTTCATCTGCACGTCCAGATAAGCCAGGTCCGGGTGCGCTGCAACGTCGGCGGCGTCCCCCTCGCTGGCTGCCTGCAGAAGGTCCTGGAGAGCGGCGCTTGCGGCGATGGCAGCGGCTGCCACGTCGAAGTGATCAGCGGCGGCACGGTGGGCAGCCGCTTGAATGCGGAGTAGGCGAGCACGGACGCGCGGGTCGCTCACAGGTCCTCCTCGTGGTCTTGGGGTCAGGGTACGGGGGTGACGTGATGATCAC
>NZ_JBSFPS010000516.1:0-2209 GCF_053588315.1 Streptosporangium sp. NPDC003464
TGCTCCACCGCCAGGTTCCACGGCCGCCCGGCCTGCTCGAACCCCTCGTCGCCCGCCACCAGGACCCGGCCCCGGACCGCGTTCCTCAGCTCGTTACCAATCGTCATGATCTCTCCTGTCGGTAGGTGCCCGACTGTGTCGCACCCGACTTGAGGACGACTTGAGTCCCGGTTGAAGACAGTCAGAGATCATTGCCGGTCCGCCGGGGCGTCCGCCCTCACCGGCTCAAGGGATGATCATGGGTATCAGGCCGCCGTCGGCGCGCAGCGCGGCGCCGGTCGTGGCCGAGGACGCCTCCGAGCCGACGTAGCGGACCAGGTTGGCGATCTCCTCCGGCCGGATCAGCCGCCCCAGGAGTGAGGTGGGGCGCTCCTCGGCGATGAAGCGCGCCTCGGCCTCCTCGAAGGGGATGTCCCCGCCGACGCGGTCGGCGATGAAGGACTCGACGCCGGGGGTGAGCGTGGGACCCGGCAGCACGGTGTTGACGGTGACGCCGCTGCCCGCGACCGTCTGCGCCAGGCCGCGCGCCACGGAGATCTGCGCGGTCTTGGTGACCCCGTAGTGCACCATCTCGGTGGGGATCATCAGGGAGGAGTCGCTGCTGATGAAGATCACCCGACCCCAGCCGCGCCGCACCATGCCGGGGACGTAGTGGCGGGCCAGGCGCACCCCGCTGAGGACGTTGACCTCGAAGTAGTGGCGCCACTCCTCGTCGGTGATCTCCAGGAGGGGAGTGGCGCCGAAGACGCCGAGGTTGTTCACCAGCACGTCCACCTCGGGCACGGCCTCGAACATCGTCTGCGCGCCTTCGGCCGTGCTCACGTCGGCGGCCACCGGCAGCAGCCCGCCGTGGCCGGTGGCCGAGCGGATGCGCGCGGCCGCCTCCTCGGTCCGTCCCCGGTCGCGGCCGTTGACCACGACCGTCGCGCCGTCGCGGGCGAAGGCGGTGGCGATGGCCTCGCCGATGCCGGAAGTCGAACCGCTGACGAGCACGGTCCGTTCAGTTGTCTCAGTCATGACCTGGTGTCTTCCCCCGTCACCGGGGGAGACACGTTCCGGGCGGCCGCCGCGGACGGCCCGCGGACCGCCTTCCGGAGGCAGCGCGCTACCCGGCGGTGTGGGCCAGGACGGCCTCGGCGAGCTGCCGGTGCACCTGGGGCGGCAGGGTGTGGCCCATGCCCTCGATCATCAGGAACTCGGCCCCCGGGATCGCCGCGGCGATGAGCGCCCCGTGGCCGGGCTTGACCGGCTCGTGCGTGCCCTCGATGACGAGCGTGGGCGCGAGCACCCGGTCCAGGATCCCGACAGGTTCGAAGTCGGAGTCCCTGGCCCCGGCGCGCTGGTGGTTGGCCACGGCCGCGGGGTCGGCCGCGCGGTCGTGGAGCCGCTCCTCGATGCGCCGCTGCTCGTCCTCGTCGAACGGGAGAGCCGTGCCGTGCAGGACCCGGGCCAGCTCGATCTGGAAGTCGATCTGTGCGCGCCGGTCGGCCGGCGGCGGGTTGACCGCCGCCTTGGCGAAGAACTCGACGAACTCCGGGGCGGGCGGGGGCAGGCTGCCGGGCGGCTGCTCCTGGCCCATCAGCGCGCGCATCAGGACCTGTCCCTCCCGGCCGCCCAGCGGCGACGACCCGATGACGGTCAGGGTCAGCACCCGCTCCGGCTGCTCGGCGGCGATCCACTGGCCGAGCAGGCCGCCCGCCGAGTGGCCGACGATGTGGGCCGCGTCGATCCCGTAGGCGTCCAGGACTCCGAGGACGTCCGCCTTGACGTCGGCCCAGGTGTAGGGGTGGGCGTCGAAGTCGACGGTGGTCGAGCGGCCGGTGTCGCGGTGGTCGTAGCGGATGACCCGCCGGCCGCCGGCCGCCAGCCGCCCGACGAGCTCCTCCGGCCACACCACGCCCTGCGACATCGAGCCCATCACCAGCAGCAGCGGCGGGTGCGCCGGATCACCGAACTCCTCGGTCCACAGCTCGACGTCGCCGACGTTCACCATGCGTCCCTGAGACATACGATTGCTCCTTCATCACTTCGTCACGTTCATCCCGGCCGGAGGCGTTCCGGCCGATGAGCAGAGCCTGGCGCACGCCCGCGCCGGTGCCATCCGTAGGACCACTGGGGTCGGCCAGTGGTCATCGGCCAGTGACCGGCCAGTGGTCATCGGCCAGTGACCGGCCAGTGGTCATCGGCCAGTGACCGGCCAGTGGTCATC
>NZ_JBSFPS010000517.1:0-2206 GCF_053588315.1 Streptosporangium sp. NPDC003464
TCAGACCCTCATGAAGAGCCTGACCGTCGAGAACGGCACGCTGAGCCTCGACCTCATCCCGCCCCGAGAGATCGCCGCCGTCTGGGTGCACTGCGGCGCGGCCACGGGAGGCCGGAGATCAGCTCAGCAGCTCGGCGTCGAGGGTGATCGTCGTGCCCGCCAGGGCCTTGCTCACCGGGCAGTTGGCCTTGGCGGTCTCGGCCGCCTGCTGGAACTGCTCGGCGGACAGGCCCTCGACCTGGCCGCGGACGGAGATGACGATCCCCGTGATGCCCTCACCCGGCTGGAAGGTGACGTCGGCCCTGGTCTCCAGGGACTGCGGCGGGGTGCCCGCCTGGGCCAGCCCGTGGGACAGGGCCATCGAGAAGCAGGAGGAGTGCGCCGCCGCGATGAGCTCCTCCGGCGAGGTCTTGCCGTTGGCCTGCTCGGCCCGGGAGGGCCAGGACACGTCGAACGTGCCCACCCCGGACGAGTTCAGCTCGACGGTGCCCGACCCGTTGAGCAGCGCACCCTTCCACTGAGTCGTCGCGGTACGTGTCGTCGCCATGGCGATGTCCTTTCGATCACGAAGCGTTAGCCATCAACGACCCTACTCGCCGGGAGAGCGGTGATCATCCCCGGAGCGCTCGTTGCCGCCCGCCCGTCTCCGCCGGCGCCGCTCTCGTCCGTCCACGGGAGAACGGCCGTCACTTTCGGTCGTCGTTCAGGTCTGTTCTGTAATCGAGTCCTCGGTGCCGGACGTAAGAACGGTGACGGCATGTTGGGAAGGGGCGGCCGTGTCGGAGGACGACGAGGAGAAATGGTTCGATTGGATGTTCCGCACCTTCTATGAGCCCGTGTGGGCGTACGCGGCGCGCCGGGTCGGCCTCGCGGTGGCCGACGACATCGCCTCCTGCACCTTTCACACCGCCTGGCGCAAGAGGCACCGGATCCCCCGGGACGACGACCGGGCCGTCGTCGCCTGGCTGTACCGCGTGGCCTGGGGGCACGTCAGGAACGCCACCCGCGGTGAGTGCCGCAGGCAGCGGCTGGCGGGGCTGCTACGGCAGCTGCCGCCCGACCCGCCCGGGGGCGGCTCCCGTGACGAGGAGGTCCGCGGCGCGATGGAGACGGCCATGGCGCGGCTGCGCCCCAAGGACGGCGAGGTCCTGCGCCTGCACTACTGGGAGGACCTCGCCGTCGAGGAGATCGGCCGGATCCTCGGCCTGACCCCCAACGCGGTCCGGGTACGGCTGTGCCGGGCCCGCCTGCGGCTGGCCGAGTCCCTGCGCGGGATGCGCCTGGAGTGCGGGGAGGGGGAGCGGTGATCCCGGAAGACCACGACGAGATCCGCGAGCTGATGGTCCGGCACAACCCGGTCCCCCCGCATACGGCGCGCGGGGCCGGTCCCGGCGCGGAGGAGGCTCTCCGGCGGGTCATGCGTGGGGACACCGCCCGGCGGCCCGGACGGCCGTGGGGGCTGCGGGGGAGAGGGGCGGCGCTGGCGGTCACGGCCCTCGGGGTCGCCGTGGCGGCGGTGGTCCCCTTCCGGATCCCGCCGCAGCCCGGGCCGGTCCCGGCGCCCGCCGGGGCCACACCGCCGCCGGGCCCCGCCGGCCGTGCCGGCCCGGAGCTCTCGGAGGGCCTGGCGAGGATCGCCCGCATCGCGGCCAGCGAGCCCCTGGGGCAGCCGCCGCCCCGCCCGATGGCGTCCTTCCCACCGGCCTCGGCCGAGCTGCTGGAGCTGGCCACCCTCGCCGAGGCCCGGCCGCGTCCCGAGGCCGGGCCGTGGAGCTACGTCAGGACCGAGGAGTGGCTGCTGGCCACCACCGTGGGGCCGGGCGGCGCGACCTCGGAGATCATGCCGTGGGTGGTCCGGCGCTGGACCCCGGTGAGCGGCCGGGGGACCTACCGCACGCTGCGGACGGCGGGCAGGCCGTTCGGGGACGGCGGCTGGGCGAGGATCTCGCCCGAGGTCCGGCACTCGGTCCCGGGCCCGGCCGAGAACACCGGCCGGGCGGCGGACCTGCGGCCGCGGGCGGCCACGCTGTCGCGCTCCGGGCCACGGCTGCGCGGGCAGCTCCTGGCCACCGAGCCGCAGACCACGATGACGCGCACGCGCCGCCTCGTCCGGGCGATGGAGAACCTCCACTCCCACGACGTGGCTAAGGCGACCGCCCTGGCTGACCAGTACGCCACCCGCGGCGGCGAGGAGCGGGAAACCACC
>NZ_JBSFPS010000518.1:0-2182 GCF_053588315.1 Streptosporangium sp. NPDC003464
GGCCCGCGGTGGAGGCGCTGGCGAGAGTGGCGCTCGGTGCGGACGCCGCGACGCCGGTCGGACCAGGGGCGTTCGCCGCGGCGATCGACCGGCACGGCGGCCGCCTGAGCCTCCCGCACGGCACCGGATGCGCACTGGTGGCCGAAGCCGCCGAGGGCGCGCCGATCGGGCTGGCCTACATCTGCGCGCCGGTGCGGCTCATCGACGCCTACGCCGAGCTGGGACGCCACGGGCAGCGGCGCCTGGCCGGTGTGCTGACCGAGCTCGAACTGCTCGCGGTGGCCGAGCCCGCCCGCGGCGCGGGCGTCGGCACGGCGTTGCTCGCCGCCGCCGAAGAGCGGCTGCGCTCCGGCGGCTGCCGCCTGGTGTCCGCCAAGGTCGGTGCCGGTGATCGGCTGGTGCTGCGCCGGTATCGCCGGCGCCGCTACCTGCCGGCCACCCCTGGCGGGCCGGTCACCCTCGACGTCGACGGAGCGATGATCGCCTTCGATGACGGTGGCGACGGCTACCGGCTGGCGGTCAAATCCCTGGATCCGACCCAGCAGGTCCACCGCGGCAGCACCCGTACCGGCACCTACCTCGCCGTCACCCCGGCACGCCCATCCGCGACGCCGCCGTGGTCTGCGCCGCCCCGCAGGCGCCCGCGACGCTGAGCGCGCCCGCTGTCCGCCGGGTTCCCGCCGGTCCACTCTGGCCCCACCCTGCTTTCACAGGGAGACAGAATGACGAACATGTTCGACCGTCTCACCGGCCGCGACCGCTGACCATGCCCGCCGCGTGGTCACGGTCCTGACCGAGCACTTTGCGGAGCTACGCGAACCACGGACGGCCGACACCGTCCAGACATCGATCGAGCGGCATCTGCGCGCCCCGGATGTGACGTGGGAAGTCTTCCTCGACAGCCCATATGTGGCCAACTGGTCACTCAAGCCCGACCGCGGCGGCCGCATCCAGGTGGCCTGCCGCCGCCACCCCACCACCGAAGCCGACCTGGAGCACGAGCGCATGCTGACCGCCCTCCTCCACGAGCTCCACGAGGGTGGGTCATGACCGGTGCGGCGGGTCCTCGTACTGATCCGGAGCAGCAGCTCCTGGCCCATATGGCCACCCAAGCGGCCCTGTGGGCCGGCACACCGCGGTCGGCGTGACGACTGGCCGTATGCCAGCCTGGTTGGCCGGCTGCTGCTCGACCACGGCCGCCTGTTCACCCCCGCTGATCGCCCCGCGCACATCCAGCCCGGCCCGCCGGGCTCGTGCTTCGCCAGCGCCACCCGGATCGCCGAGGCGCACGATCTGATCTACGTCGAGGGGATGGCGCTGGTCGACGGCCTGCCGGTCGGCGGCTTCGACCACGCCTGGTGCGTCGACGCGCGCGACGGACACAGGTGATCGACCCGACGCTGCCCGACGGGCGGACGCTGGCCTACCTCGGGGTGCCGCTCAGCGGCGCCTACCGGCGACAGCAGCAGGCCCGCCGCGGCGGGGCGGCCGTCTTCACCATCGACCCCGGCGGCTGGCAGGACAACGCCACGGCGCTGCGGGACGGCGTGCCCGCCACGGCGATCCTCCCAGTGGGCCGTCCCCTTCCCGACCTGTCCGCCGCTCGATCCGATGGGCTGCCGGGAAGGACCGCATGACCCTCGCCCCCACCCCTTCACCCGCCAACGACGCACCCGCCCAGGCCCAGCCGGTCCCCGCGCCGGCGCCCGTACGGCCTGCTCAGCACCGAGGAGCTGCAGGCACGCATCACCGCCACGAGGGCGACGGTGGCGGGCCTGGCCGCGCGAGTTGACGCCGAGCAGCAGCGCAGCCGGGCCGGCGCCGAGCAGGTCAGCGCCGTCGGTGAGCAGGTGCACGCCGACCTGGCCGGCGAACGCGACCGGCTCGCGGTGGCGCTGCCCGCCCTGCAGGAGGCCGAGCTCCGCCACCAGGCAGCCCGCGCCAGGCTGCGCCGCGCCGAGCGGACGGTCTCCGAGCTGAAGGCGACGCTGTAGCGGCGCTACGGCGGGCGGCTACGCGGCCGGCTGCCCAGCGGCGAGCGCTCCCGGCTGGCCGAGCGGCTGCAGTAGGCGCAGGAGAAACGGGCCGCCGCCGCCGCGCGCCGCGTCGAGGTCGCCGGCCGCACCGAGCAGGCCGCACGAGCGAAGGCGCTGGACGGCATGCCCGCCGGGATGAGCGTGAC
>NZ_JBSFPS010000519.1:0-2159 GCF_053588315.1 Streptosporangium sp. NPDC003464
AGGGGCCCCGGCCAGCACGCCGGGGCCCGGCTGCATTCAGGGGGTTGAAACCGCCGCCGACCGGAACGGGAGTAGGCGGCGGCCGTGACGGAGGGGAACAGGTCGCGGCCGGCATCGGTGCCGGTGCGTGCCGCGATCGCCTCGGCGAGCGGACCCTCCGCCATGGTGAACGCCTTCAGCGCCTCGCCCTCCAGCTCGGGCGTCGACATGATCATGCGCAGCCCCGCCTTGTCGGGCTCGGGATCGGTGTAGAGCTCGATCACGGCCGCGATGACGGCCTGGTCGAGCGGCTCGTCGGCGGGCCGGGAGCGCAACGCCTCCCCGGCGCGCCTGGACCGGTCGGCCTGAAAGGCGCAGATCGCCTCCTCCCGGCTGGAGAAGTAGTTGTTGTAGGTGCGGGGTGACACTCCCGCGGCCGCGGCGATGTCGTGGACGCGCACGAGGGCCAGCCCGTTGGGGCCCTGCTCGACGGCCAGGCGCAGCGCGGCGTGGCTGATCGCCTCCCGGGTGGCCCGCCGGTTGCGCGTCCGGAGGTCCATGGCGTCGTCGTTCATGGGTCGACTCTACCCGATGCTGCGTCTCACGCACTATGTGCGTGGCGCGCAATTTGTGGGTGGGGTGCGACGGGACGCCTGGCACTCACACCTGGAGAGTGTCAACCGCAGGGCGTGTGCCGGGACGGCGAACCCGCCCGGCTGGCCACCAGGCTCTGTTGCCTGCTGTGGCATCAGATGACGCGCAGATCAGGATGTAGGACTGGAACTGTCCTACTTGGCCTCTAATGTCATGGGTACAGCGAACACCAACCCGTTCCGCACACAACTGGAGTGCATCACCATGACTTTTCTCGTCACCGGAGCCACCGGGACCGTCGGCCGCCTCGTCGTCGCCGAGCTGCTGGAAGCCGGTCAGCGGGTGCGTGCGCTCACCCGGAACCCGGCCAAGGCCGACCTGCCCGCGGGCGTCGAGGTGGTCGGCGGCGACCTGGGCGACCCCGGCACCCTGGGCCGGGCGTTCGACGGCGTCGTCGGCGTCCACCTGATCAACTTCGCCGGTGACGACTACGCGCCCCTGCAGTACGGCGAGCAGATCGTGGAGCTGCTCGCCGAGTCGGGCGTCAAGCGGGTCACCGTGCTCGGCGGGCGGGTGGACGGTCCGCTGGAGAGCGCGCTGGCCTCGAGCACGCTGGAGTGGACGCTGCTCAACCCGGTGGAGTTCATGTCCAACACGCTCAAGTGGTGGGCCGACGGCGTGCGCCACCAGGGCGCCGTCCGCGAGCCGTTCGGCGGGCGGCTCAGCGCGATGGTCCACGAGCGCGACATCGCGGCCGTGGCCGCCAAGGTGCTCGTCGAGGGCGGACACGACGGGCGCACCTACACGCTGACCGGCCCCGAGGCGCTGCGCACCACCGAGAAGATCGAGCAACTCGGCGCGGCGATCGGCAAGGAGATCGCCTTCGAGGAGCTGACCGAGGCGCAGGCCCGTGAGATGTGGGCCGGGTTCGGCATGGGTCAGGAGACGATCGAGTTCCTGATCGACGCGCTCGGCAACACCCCGGAGGTCGGCTACACCGTGGTGCCGACCGTCGAGGAGGTCACCGGGCGTCCGGCCCGGTCCTTCGCCGAGTGGGCGCGCGAGAACGCCGAGTCGTTCCGCTGAACCCGGGGCCAGGTGTCCACGGCGTACGACGTTGACGGGCGACGGCCGTCCTCGGCGACGAGGCGGGACCGGGGACGCGGTGGCCCGGCGGGCCGCCGCGTCGTACCCGGCGACCTCGCGGACCGGCTGTACCGGCCGTCGGACACCACCGAGTGGCCACACCTTCGTTCGGCCACCGGTCGGGACAGGATAGCCTGGGCGGCCGGTGACGGCCCTGCGAGAAGCGCCTGTGTCGCGTACCCGGTGCCGCGTCGTCACAGATCGGGGTGCTGCCCTGTCTTTCCGGCAGGACGAGTTCACGGAGCGACAGGAGCGAGACCTTGCCACCAGCTGACAGGACCATCCGGATCCGCGTCCGAATGAGAGCTCGTCCCATCGACGAGCCGCACCGCGTGTCGAGCCAGCTGGAGCTCCTGTTCGACCTCACCTTCGTGGTCGCGGTCGCGGCCGTCACCGCCCGGCTCGCGCACGACATCGCCGACGGTCACGGGCTCGCCGGA
>NZ_JBSFPS010000520.1:0-2155 GCF_053588315.1 Streptosporangium sp. NPDC003464
TGATCTTCTGTCCGCCCCAAGAGGGCAAGTCGCAGAAGGTCAGCCGCCGTACCCCCGCCTGGCTCCTCCAGCACGACCCCACGCTACGCATCGCGCCCGGGCCCAGCGGTGCTCGCCGATCCAGCGCCCGGCCCTGCTGTGGCGCACGCGTGAGCCGTACCGGCGGCCGATCAGCCAGCCGCCGGTGGCACCCAGGTAGCATCCGGCCACCCCGGCGACCGCCGCCACCACGATTTCGGCGGGACCCGTCAGCGCCGTCCCCGCCACGACGATCGCCGCGTCCCCGGGGAGCACGGCCCCGATCAGTAGGGAACCGTCCAGCGCCAGCACCACCAGCAGCACCGCGCCGACCAGATATGGGTCTAACTGTCCCAGCATGTCCAAGAGCATGACCTGATGTTGCCGCGCCGGAGGGGCCCGGGGCATCGGGACTTTCCCCGAAAGAACCCCTAGTCCACCGTTCAGCCGTTGATCAGATGGGCATGACTTGATCTGTGGATGACAACGACTCCAGATGGTCAAGGGGGATCCCATGGAGGTTTTCCGCGTCAAGTCGATAGAACAGTCGATCCGCGACACCGAAGAGCCCGAGCATCGGCTGCGCAAGGACCTCTCCGCCATCGACCTGACCGTCTTCGGCATCGGCGTCATCGTGGGGACCGGCATCTTCGTCCTCACCGGCCGGGTGGCCAGGGACCTGGCCGGCCCCGCGGTCGCCCTGTCGTTCGTGGCCGCCGGGATCGTCTGCGCGCTGGCCGCGCTCTGCTACGCGGAGTTCGCCTCCACCGTGCCGGTGGCGGGCTCGGCCTACACCTTCTCCTTCGCCACGCTCGGTGAGTTCCCCGCCTGGATCATCGGCTGGGACCTGACCCTGGAGATGGCGCTGGGCGCCGCGGTCGTGGCGGTCGGCTGGTCGGGCTACCTGACCTCGCTGCTGTCGTCCCTGGGGATAACGCTGCCCAGTGCGATCGCCGGGGAGGGGGCGACCTTCAACCTGCCGGCGGCGCTGGTCGTGCTGGCGCTCACCGCGATCCTGGTCGCCGGGATCAAGCTCTCCTCCCGGTTCAACCTGGTCGTCGTCACGATCAAGATCGCGGTGGTGCTGCTCGTCATCGTGGCGGGGCTGTTCTTCATCAACGGGGCCAACTACACCCCGTTCATCCCGCCGGCCAAGCCCACCCCCGCGGTGGGGGGCCTGGCGGCGCCGCTGATCCAGGTGCTGTTCGGGATCACCCCCGTCGCCTTCGGCGTGCTGGGCATCTTCAGCGCCGCGGCGATCGTGTTCTTCGCCTACATCGGCTTCGACGTGGTGGCCACCGCGGCGGAGGAGACCCGCAACCCCCAGCGCGACCTGCCGATAGGCATCATCGCCTCGCTCGTCATCTGCACCGTGCTGTACGTCGCCGTCTCCCTGGTCGTCGTCGGCATGCAGCCCTACTCACAGCTCAGCGAGGCCGCGCCGCTGGCGGACGCGTTCAAGGCGGTCGGCCAGACCTGGGCGGCGACGCTCATCAGCATCGGCGCCCTGGCCGGTCTGACCACCGTCGTGATGATCCTCATGCTGGGCCAGTCGCGGGTGCTGTTCGCGATGTCCCGCGACAACCTGCTGCCGCGCGGGCTGTCCAAGGTCCACCCGCGGTTCGGCACGCCGTACCGGATCACCATCCTGATGGGCGTCATCGTGGCGGTCCTGGCCGGGCTGGTGCCGCTGTCGACGATCGCCGAGCTGGTCAACATCGGCACGCTCTTCGCGTTCGTGATCGTCTCGATCGCGGTGGTCATCCTGCGGCGCACCCGCCCCGACCTCCCGCGCTCCTTCCGCACCCCGCTGGTCCCGCTGGTGCCGATCCTGTCGGTGCTGGCCTGCCTCTACCTCATGCTCAACCTGCCGGTGGAGACCTGGCTCAGGTTCGTCGTCTGGATGATCATCGGCGTCGTCGTCTACGTCACCTACGGCTACCGCCACAGCCGGGTGGCGCGGCAGCCGCTGACGGGCCGGTAGCCGCCGCGGCCGGGTCCGCCCGCGGACGGCACGGAGTAGGGCCGGCCGGGCGGCGGCCCCGGCGCGGGCAGGCGCCCGGAGCTCCCTCCCGGCCGGTGAGCGGGTCACCGGCCGGGAGGGAGCCGCGGGTGGACGGCCCGGCCCGGACAGACC
>NZ_JBSFPS010000521.1:0-2150 GCF_053588315.1 Streptosporangium sp. NPDC003464
GGCCGCGATGGCGCCGCTGGAACGGGCGCTGGCCGCCAGCGAGGCCGCCGTCGTCGCCCGGGTGGAGGCCCTGGAGCGCTACGCGCGCCACGTCTCCGAGGCCGACCGCGCGCTGCGCGCCCACGACCAGATCGAGCTGCTGCGGGCCCGGCTCCCCCGCTACGAGGAGCTCCTGGCCGAGAGCGGCGCCGACGCGGGGTCCGTGCCGGAGATCGGCCGCCTGGCCGAGGACGCCGACCAGCTGGAGCGGGCGCTGCGCGACAGCGTCCGCTCCGCCCACGAGGCCTTCCGGCATCTGGACGGATGACGGCGATCATCCGGAGGTGAGCCGCGCGTCCACCGGGGGTCCGTCCCCGCCGGGGCGCTCCGCGGCCGCCGAGTGCCGCCGGGCGCGTCCCGCCGTCCGGGCCGGGACCCCTGGCCGCCGCCACGGGGGTTTCCGGGCCTTGCCACAGCCCCCCAAGGAAGCGAGGATGGCTCACATTCCTTGGAGGTGGCATGCGGATCCGCCTGGACGTCGCTCTCGGTGTGCTGGTGCTGGCCGACGTGCTCCGCGTCTTCCTGCCGTCGCTGATCACGCTGTTCGGCCGGGCGGGCAGCACGCCCGCGGAGATGATGGGCCTGTACGCCGTCTCCTGGTTCCTGGCGGCCTTCCTCGCGGTCCCGCTGGCCCGGTCCGTCCGGCCGCGGCTGCTGGCCACCGGGGCCGGCCTCCTGCTGCTCCTGGCCCGGCTGGCACTGCAGCCGACCTCCGGCGGCGACGCGCAGCTCTACCTGGCGAGCGCGGGCCTGCTGGCCGGGCTGGTCTGGCTGGTGGCCACCGCGGCGGCCGCCCAGGACGCCCGGCCCGCGATGGCCGGGGTGATCACCGGGCTGGCGGCCGCCACGGTGACCCACGCGGCGCTGGACGGCATCGACCTGATGTGGCGGCCCGGTCCGCTCCCCTGGCTGCCGCTGGCGGCCGAGCTCGCGCTGTTCGGGATCTTCCTGCTGCGGCCCCGGCCCGCCGAGGAGGAGCACTCGGGCGCTCCGCGCGCCTGGCTGACGATCGGCCCCGCGCTGCTGCTGTGGGGCCTGTACACGGGCAACACCGCGCACGCCCAGGCCGCGGCCGGCTCCTCCACGCCGCTCGCCGCCGCGGGCGTGGCCGCGGTCGTGGCGGGGTTCGCGGTGGTGTCGGTGGCGCCCGCCGCGCAGCCGCTGCTCCGGCGCCCGCTGGTGCCCGCCGTCGCCCTGACCGCCTCCGCCGTGGCGTTCGCGGCCGGCAGGGCCACGGTGGACGGCGTCCACGGCGTGGCCCCCGGCTGGACGATCGCCGCCCAGATCATCGGCCAGGTCGCGCTGGGGGCCTGCCTGGCGCACGCGGCGGCGACCTCCGGCCCCGACCGCCCGCTCCGGCGCGGCCTGGCCGCGGCCGGGGGCATGCTGCTGTTCGTCGTGCTCGTCTTCGGCTACTACGCCGCCTACGACCTCTACCTGCCCAACCGATGGGTGCCCGGCTGCGCGGCGCTCCTGGTCGCGCTGGGCACGGCCGGCAGCACCGGCCTGCCCCGGGGCTCCTACGGCCGGCGGCTGCCGGCCGCCGTCGCCGCCGCGGCCGCGCTGGTGGCGGCCGTCCCCCTCTGGCAGGGGGCCGTGCCGAGATGGGAGCCGCCCGGCGACGGGCTGCGGGTCGCGGCCTACAACATCCGGATGGGGTACGGCCTGCCCGGCAGGCTGTCGCTGGAGCAGCAGGCCGACACCCTCAGGGCGCTGCGACCGCACGTGGTCGTGCTCGGCGAGGCCGACCGGGGCTGGCTGCTCAACGGCGGCCACGACGACGTCCGGCTGATCGCCGAGCGGCTCGGCATGCGCTACCTGTGGGCTCCGGCGGCCGACGAGGTGTGGGGCGACGCGCTCCTGACCGATCTGCCGGTCACCTCGGTCCGCAACCACGTGCTCGTCCAGGGCGGCCCGACCGGGGCGCAGGCACTGGAGGTCGGGTTGAGGTGGCGGGACCGGGACATCACCGTGATCGCCACCCATCTGCAGCCGCCGCCCGGCTGGCGCGAGCTCGACCAGGTGGCGCAGCTCGGGCGGATCGTCGAGGACGCCGCGCGGGGAGGCCGCCCCGTGGTCGTGGCCGGCGATCTCAACCTCGAACCCGCCGG
>NZ_JBSFPS010000522.1:0-2130 GCF_053588315.1 Streptosporangium sp. NPDC003464
TGTCCACCGGCGAGACACCGTAGAAACCCAGCACCGCCACGGCGAAGACCACCACCGACACCGCCGGCAACCACCGCCACCTCAGCAGCCGGCCCAGCAGCCGGCCCAGCAGCCGGCCCGGCCCCCGGCGCCACCCCGGACGCCCTCCCCCACCCGGCAGCGCACCGGCCCGCGCCGGCCCACCCCCCTCAGGGGAACCCTCCCGGAGGGAACCCGGCGAAGAACCTTGAAACTGCGGAATCCTGGCCATACGCGCGAGTCTGCCGACACAACGATCTTCAACCCGGCCGGACACCCGCGTTTTCCGATGTCCTTGCCGACCCTTCAGACAGGCCGGTCACAACGGCCGCCCTCCGGCCTTCACAGCCGGTCACGACGGCCGTCCCGGCACGCCGGCGCTGAGCACGCCGGCCCCGGCCTCCGCCGCCTGCCCCTCCCGCACCCGGTAGAGGGCGTAGTCGCCGGAGCGGAGCCGGAACTCGGCGAACTCCCCGATCTTCGCGGCCTGGTCGGTGCGCCGTTCGTCGACGAAGAGCCAGCGGACTCCGTAGCGTTCCCGCAGGCGCTGGACCGCGGCCGCCGAGGGCGCGTGGAAGACCGCCTCGTTCGAGGTGATCCGGTCCCCGTCCCAGAACGGCAGATACATCGCCGACTGGGTCGACTGGCCCGCGCTCCAGCGCTCCACGCTCGTCGGCGCGAACGCCCACCCCTCGACCAGCACGCGCCGCTCGGACAGGGCCGCCACCCAGAACTCGCGGCTGTCGCACGGGTCCTCGTGCCCCCAGAGGCAGTGCGCGTTCGTGGCGACGAGGTCGTCGGGATCGGAGTTGGCGCGCAGCCAGCGCGCGACGGTCAGGGCGCCCTGCGGGACCGTCACCTGGGCCGCCGCCGGCTGGCTCACCCCGCTGAGTCCCCGCTTGGCCAGTATCTGCCCGGGCAGCATGACGTAGGCGTGCCCGTCGGCGAGCAGGCCGATGGCCGTGCACATGACGGCCACGTGGGCGGCGGCCCTGAGCCGGCCGACTCTGACGGTCAGGACGGCGGCCACCAGTACGCCGGCGACCAGCAGCGCGAGGTAGGGCCGGTACAGGACGCCGTCCGACTGGCCTGGGCGCAGGGGGATCTCGACGCCGCAGAGGATGGGGATCAGATAGGCGGCGAGCGCCCCGGCGCAGGCGGCCGGCAGCGCCGCCCGCAGCGACAACTGGGCGCGCCGCAGGAGTGCGAGGAGCCCGTGGATCGCGACGATCGCCAGGTAGGGATAGGCGCCCCAGAGGAAGAAGAGCTGGCTGCGGCCGGGATGACCGAGCAGCAGCGCCGCACCGATACCCGCCGCACCGAAGCCGATCATCATGATCACCCAGGGCCGCCCGAGCAGCCGCGGCCGGCTCAGCAGCCCGAGGACCCCGGACCACGTGACGGCCCAGCACAGCAGGCACACCAGTGCCATGCCGAGCGCCGAGGCCGTCGAGGGCTCCACCTCGCTGCCCAGGCCGGTCAGCTCCTGCCAGGCCGTGCGCATGAAGAAGAACGGAGCGACCACCAGCCCCTGCCGCACGCGACCGTACAGCACGAACTGCGCGTAGAGGAGACACGCGGAGCTCATCCCGAGCGCGACGAGCGCGACCCAGGGCGGCCGCCGGCGCCTGACCAGCTCAACCGCGGCGACCGTCACCAGTCCGGCGATCAGCAGCGGCAGGTAGGAGGCCTTGGCGCCCATCACCGCGACGAGGAAGATCCCCAGCAGGAGCCACCGGCCGGCGGTCGAGCGGCGGTCGAAGAGGTCGACCAGGAGCAGGACGACCGGCGCGAACAGGAGCGCTCCGAAGGTCTGGGTGGGACTCGTCCACGCGAGGTCGGGAACGCCTCCCCAGGTGAAGGAGTCGTTCGCGCCGACGTACAGGTTCGGGATCGCCACGAAGACCGTGCCCATGACGGCCAGCAGTGACCCCGCCCACGAACCGATGACGCGCCGCCCGGTCATCCCGACGAGGACGACGAACGCGATCACCATGGGGAGCATGCCCAGCCGCAGCAGCAGCACGAGCGGCTCCACGCCGGTGACCCAGCTCGCCGCGGCCAGGTGGGCGTAGACGAACCAGTGGTAGAGCAGCGGCTCGCCGGAGACCA
>NZ_JBSFPS010000523.1:0-2064 GCF_053588315.1 Streptosporangium sp. NPDC003464
GACCGGGACGACTACGTGCTGGCCACCAAGGTCTTCTTCCCGATGGGCAAGGGTGTCAACGACCGCGGCCTGTCCCGCAAGCACATCCACTCCGCTTCACTCCAGGGCACACCGCCTCACCCACTCGCCGAAGCTCTGACGGTCATCACGCAAGAGCCGATCCGGCGAGGACCTTCATCACAGGGTGAACTACGCCGCGCTCCCGAATGATCAGCGAACAGCGAGGGCCTTCTCGATGAGTGTCACTGTGGCACGAGGATCAGCAACCTCCACGACCAGGCGCACGTAACGCTCATCGACCAATTCGATGACCACAGCCTTGGTCGCATCTCTGACGTCCCAGAACACCCGCTCGCCATCCACACGGAAGGTGCCGGCGGTAATGACTCCGGGGAGGTGCGTCCCGGGGCTCCGAATGCCTTTCGGGTCGTTGATGATTCCCGGGTCTGCAGTCACGCCACGGACGTTCTCCAACGGGATGGTCAACTGGCTCTTGAGTGCCCACAGCTTGTCGAGTCCTTCGATGTCCACGACGAGGCTGTCACCGTTAATGCTGATCCTTGCCATGTTCTACTCCTTGAGGTTGGGGCGTCAGGCCTGGGGAGTGAGTTGATCCACCAAAGCCGTTCTTGCCTGCTTGACGCTGGCTTCAGCCGCTCCCGATCGGGCGCGTAGGTGAAGTCCGAGAAGTGCCGCAGTGACTGCGAAAGCCAGATGCGTTTGCGGCTCGTGGGAGGAGTTCGATCGGATCGCCGCTTCTGCTGCCTGATCGAACCCGGTGAACACTTGGGCGAGCAAATCCGCCACCTCCGCGTCTACGGGTGCGCGTTCAACCGCAGCCAAGAGGAGCAGATCAAGTGCGGGTCTCACGGAGGGCGCGTTCAGCACCTCCGGCGAGACCTCGGCTAGAGCCCTCGCGTCCCTGATGTGATCGACAAGCGGGGCGATCTTGTGATCCAGCGACCACCGCAGAGCCGCCATATACAGCCCCCGCTTACTTCCAAAGGTCTTGTACAGGCTGTTGCGGTGCACTCCTAGGTGAGTTACCAGTTCATCGATGGAGATGCCGTCGTAGGTCCGGCTGCCGAAGAGCTCGGCTGCGGCTTGAACGACGGCGACCTCGTCGAACCCTCTCGGTCGGCCCATGGCAGAAGCGTAAGAGGTTTAGGAACACTCAGTCAAGAACAATCGTTCCTAAATCTGAATCGCCACCTCAACGCGCCCGAGGCCGGTGATTCTCCGAGCCGGAACGCCTCGGCCGGAGGTGCTCCGGCTCCGGGATGATCGCCGTGCCGCCAGGAGGTCCGTAGGTGACTGAGGTGGAAGCCTGATCGCCCCGTCCGTCATCGACCCGGGACAAGCCGAGCAGACCAAGGCCGCCGGCTCCCCTTCGGGCGGGCCTGCGGCAGACGGGACGATCCGGCAGGGGCAGGTGTGCGTCCGCGCAGAGGTCAGAGGGGAGCACCTGACTGCCTAGGGGCACGGTCACGGTGGATCACCGCCGAGCACGATCCGGGGTACGTTCGCCTTACGGGGATTCCGGAACTCGCCGACCTCATCCGGCTCGTCAAGGGGGAGCCCGAGCGCCAGCATGGCGATCTTCATTGGCCGGTCGGCCCCCACTCCTTTCATCTCATCCGGGGCACGACAACGGTTCTCCTCTCGATCGACGCCGCAGCAGGCGAGGCGTACATCAGCCTTTACGCAGGCGAGGAAGAGATCACTTCCCTGGGAAGGCCGCGACCGCTGAGGCGGCTCTCCGTCGAGCGGCACAGCCCGGATTCCCTCCCCTGCGGCGTCCCACCGGCCGAGGCGGTGATCTCCGTCAGAGGGCCCGGTCGTAGGGTGGGCCTCCATAGTGGAAACGGGAGGTTTCACCATGGAGTACACGCGTCTGGGTTCCACCGGCATGAAGGTGTCGAGGGTCTGCCTCGGCATGATGAGCTACGGTGACCCCGCCAAGTGGAGCGAGTGGGTCCTCGACGAAGCCACGGCGGAGCCGATCGTGCGCCGCGCGGCCGACGCCGGGGTGACGTTCTTCGACACCGCCGACGTCTACTCGGC
>NZ_JBSFPS010000524.1:0-2021 GCF_053588315.1 Streptosporangium sp. NPDC003464
CGTCGTGGCCGAGGAGCAGGCCCCCGGGCCCCTGCTGGAACGGGTGAGCGACGCCCGGCGCACCGGGGCCACCATCCTGGCCCTGGACGGCGGCGACCCCGAGCTGGAAGGGCTGGCCCACGACGCGCTGACGGTCCCCGGCCAGGCCCCGATCTCCTTCGACGGGGCCCAGCACCTGATCAGCATGGCCGCGGGCGAGACCGACCGCCGTCCGGGCCTGCGTGACCGGCTGGCCCGGCTGCTGGAGCGGGTCAGCGGTCCCCACGTCACCGACTGACCGGAGCCGCCGGGCCGCACCACCGGGACCACCCTCCCCCGCATCCGGCCAGGATCGGCCGGACGCGGACGGCCAACCGGACTCAGCGGGCACGGGCTGGTCAGCGAGCGGCGGTCAGCGGGCACGAGCGGGTCGGCGACCGGCGGTCAGCGGGCGCCGTAGCGCTCGCCGAGCCGTGCGGGCAGCCCCTCGGCGGCCTCCCTGAGCGCGGCGACGACCACGGCCTGCACCGGGCCGGGCTCCCCCGACCGGGTACGGCTGACGCGGGTGACGGCGTTCAGGCGGCGGGCGCCGACGCCGGTGATGTCGGTGACCACGACCTCGCCCGCCGGGACCTCCAGCAGGGCCAGCGACGGCACGATCGCCACCCCGTGCCCCGCCGCCACCAGGGCGAGGGTGGGCGGGAACTCCTCGATCACGTGAGCCCGGTGGGGGGTGAAGCCGTGCAGGGCGGCCAGCCGCTCCAGCGCGTGCCCGCACGCCTGGTCCGGCGGTCCCGCCACCCAGGGCACACCGGCCAGTTCCGCGACGTCACGCGGGATCTCCGTCCAGCCCGGCGGCACCACGATGCGGTATTCGTCCACGTAGAGGCGGTGGGAGACGATCGAGGAGCGTGCCGGGGCGGGCTTGTCGGCGTCCTGCTCGGTGATGGCCAGATCGATGCCGCCCAGGCGGAGCTCCTCCAGGGCCGGCGGGCCGTACAGCTCGCGGATGCGGGGCCTGATCTGCGGGTGGCGCTCGGCCAGCGTGCCCAGGGCGGGCACCAGCAGGTGCTTGATGACCGTCGGGAAGGCCGCGATCGACACCGGCCCGGCCAGCAGCTCGGCGAAACGGGTCAGCTCCCGCTTCGCCTCGGCCAGCTCCTCCTCGACCCGCTCGGCGTATCCGGCGAGGACCCGCCCGGCCGGGGTGAGCGTGATCCTGCGCTGCGACCGGTCCAGGAGCGCCAGCCCGACCTCCCGCTCCAGGAGCGCGAGCTGCTGGGAGACCGCCGAGGCGGTCAGGTGCAGGGCCTCGGCCGCCCGCATGACGCCGCCGCGACGTGCGACCTCATGGAGTATCCGGAGCCGCCGGGGGTCGATGTCCATATAGCTGAGCTTACGCGGATATTAAGGAGGCTTAACTTGCCCTTCAGAGAGGCAGCCGGGGATCATTGCGGCATGCACCCCTTTTCTGACGGCATGTAATTCGATGTCCGTCTTTGTCAACGTGCTCGGCTGGATCGGCGCCGGTCTCATGCTGTACGGCTACGCCATGGTGTCCGCCTCCCGGATGGCCGGGGACGGCATGCCGTACCAGACGATCAACCTCGTCGGGGCGGTCGCCCTGATGATCAATACGGCCTACCACTCGGCCTGGCCCTCGGCGATCCTCAACGTCGTCTGGGGGGTGATCGGCCTGGCGGCCGTCACCCGGATGGCCAGGACCAGACCCAGGAAGAAGACGGTGAACACCCCATGCCCCGACGACGGGCCCGACCGGCTGCGCGCCCTCGGCGAACGGCTCCTCAAAACCGCCGACGACCTCGCCCCCGAACGGCCCGCCGACAACGAAGACCGCTTCCCCCGAATCAACTGGGAAGACGCCTTCGCCACCGACTTCACCGAAATCGACTGGCTCCCCGGCCGATTCATGGAACGCGGCCAACAGGCCGCCCTCGTCGGCGACGGCAAAGTCGGCAAGAGCATCTTCACCCTGTACTGGATCTGGTGCGCCATCACCGGCCGGTCCTGTCTCGGCGACA
>NZ_JBSFPS010000525.1:0-2013 GCF_053588315.1 Streptosporangium sp. NPDC003464
TGAGGTGTCGTCGGATAAATGGTGCCGTTCCCAGGACGAGTGCGGCGAAGACGGTCAGTCGTTGAAGGCCAGGCTGGGCGGCGAAGCTGCTGTGCTGGATGCCGTAGACCGCGTACCAGTTGGCGGCGAGGTCGGTCGCCATGATGGCGCACGCGAGGTCGGTTCCTCGGCGCTCGCCCCTGATCAGGAACACAGCGGCGAGCGTGTCAAAGAGCGCCAGCGACGACCAGTAGAGGTTGAGCCAGCTCGGTGCCCAGGCGTAGGGGTGCAGACCGTGGCTGAGAAGGTCGGCTACATGCGCGGAAGCGCCGACGAAGAGCAGCACGGCCGCGATTACGCAGACCGAAATGACCGCCCAGCGCGGGGTGTGGCGCATCCATCCGATCACGCTGTGGATCGTCCCATTTCCGGGCGCTGCCCGTCAGGCCACCAGCCTGCGATAGCAGATGAGAGCGGCTGCGATCCCGGCGAAAGCCGGAAGTGCTCGGCCTTGCGCTCGTAGCGGCGGTGCAGGCGGCGGCAGCCGCACATCACGGTTGCGGCAAGCCCTGCAACACTTCTCAGCATGGGAGAGCCAGTCGAGATCATGCCTTACGACCCTGCGTGGCCAGCCATGTTCGCCAAGTGGGGCACGTGCCTACGTGTCGCCCTCGGTGATGCTGTGGCTCGTATCGACCACATCGGGTCCACCTCGGTGCCAGGACTGGCGGCCAAGCCGGTGATTGACATCCAGATCTCAGTGGCATCGCTGGAAGCGACGGATGCATTCCTGCGCCCGCTGACAGAGATGGGGCTCGTGTACCGGGCGGACAATCCCGAACGGACCAAACGATACTTCCGGGAACCTCCAGGTCAGCACCGGACCCACGTGCACGTGCGGCAAATGGGCAGCTTCTCACAGCAGTTCCCACTACTGTTTCGCGACTACCTCCGGTGCCACACGGCTGCCGCGAACGAGTACGCGGCAGCCAAGAAGCACTGCGCAGCCAAATTCCGCAACGACCGTCCCGCCTACGTCCAAGCAAAAGATGCCTTCGTATGGGACATCATCCGGCGCGCTGACGCCTGGGCCCAGCACGCCGGCTGGGCTCCCGGTCCCAGTGATGCCTGACCAAGCTTTCCGATCACAGTCGAAGCCAAGGCCGTCGGAGTCACGAGACAACCCTTACGGCAGGAGTCACCTCATTTGGTGAGTTGAGTCTGCGGTAGCAGATCAGGGTGCAGGCGATGCTGGTGAAGGCGAGGAAGTGCTCGGCCTTGCGTTCGTAGCGTCGGTGGAGTCGTCGGCAGCCGGCGAGCCAGGACATGGTTCGCTCGATGGTCCATCGGTGTCGTCCGAGTCGCTGGGAACTCTCGATGCCTTTACGGGCGATGCGGTGACGGATGCCTCGGCCGGAGAGCCATTGCCGCAGGTGGCGGTAGTCGTAGCACTTGTCGGCGTGAAGCTTGCCGGGCTTGCGCCGGCGCCGGCCGCGGCGTGAACGGATCGGGGGTATGCCCTTCACCAGCGGGATCAGGGCCTGACTGTCGTGGAGGTTGGCGCCGGAGATCCCGACGGAAATGGGCAGACCGGTCCGCTCAGTGATCAGATGGATCTTCGACCCGTACTTGCCCCGGTCGACAGGATTCGGACCCGTCAGCTCCCCCTTTTCATCGCCCGCACGCTGACCGAGTCGATCGCGCACCTCGACCAGTCCAGCTCGCCCCGAGAGCCGAGCTCGTCGAGGACCAGGCGGTGCAGCTTGGCCCACACCCTGGCCTTCGACCACTCGGCGAACCGGCGGTGAGCCGTGGCCCGGGAAGGCCCGAATGATGCGGCAGGCAACTGCTGCCAGGTGCACCCGGAGGTGGCTACGAACACGATCGCCGCCAGCACCTCCCGATCGCCATGCCGACGCCGGCCACCACCCTGAGGCCGCGAAGGAGCCTCCGGCACCACCCGCTGGAACAACTCCCACAGCTCATCGGGCACCAGCCGCTCAACGATCCCCGCCACGGGCACAGCCTACCGAG
>NZ_JBSFPS010000526.1:0-1982 GCF_053588315.1 Streptosporangium sp. NPDC003464
GGTCCACCCACCGCCGTGAACACCAAACCCGTGCCCGCAGCAGCCACTACTGGCGACGCTGGCTCAAGCATCACGAAATCAGGCTGTAGTACTAGCCCTCCTGGCCTCTCGCTGACTCAGCCCTCCCAGCGAGCTGGGGCCTATGCTGCACCGGCAAGGGCAAAGTGGCCATCCAGTACCACACCGCCCGCTTCCGCCTTGTGCCCCAACTCACCAAGGCACTCAACGTGCCGAGCCCCGCTTTCCGCAAGCCCGGCTCCGTCTGGGCCGAGTTGCCCCGGCCGAGGAACGCCGGCGCCGAACCCGTCGGGCATGCCTGCCTGGGGTACGCACGCGCATCCACCGCCCGGCAGTCCCTCGACTCCCAACTCGACTCGCTCGCCGACGCCGGGGTCGCCGGGATCTTCTCCGAGAAGATCTCCACCGGCATCCGGGGAGGATCGGTGCAGAGATTACTGTGTTTGTGGGCGTGATGTCGTGGAGGGACGACAGGTGGTAGCTGTCGCGGTACGCCTGTCTTATGAGGTGTCCGCAAGGTGGCGGCCTGACCGCCAAATTGCGGGCATTTCGCGAGCGCATCCGACTGGAGGCCGCCGCGATGCCCTCGGGACGGGCAGCGGACCGGCGGGACGGCCGCGCCCGTATCCTCCCGGGGATTGTGCTCGCGGTCATAACGAGGGGCGACGGACGACGGACGACGGAGGGGCCTGACCGGGCGTGCGGCACCAGGGACGCGGGGCCGCCTGGGCCCGGCCGTTCCCCGCGCGCGATCAGCGCTTTGGCGGGCAGCGCCGAGAAGCCCAGCAGCTCTCTAACCTTGAGATGCCCTGCTTCAGAGGGGGCGCCGCACCCGCACCCGAGTACGGCCGTCGCCGTGGTCGACGAAGGACGACGCGCCGTGCGACGCCGTCTGCCCTACAGCAGGTCGTCGAGGGGGAGAGGGGGAGGTGTTCCAGCGGTTGGCTTCGTTCATGTAGCCGTGCAGGGCTTTGAAGCCGTTCTTCCAGCCGTCCGCGCGCCCGATCTGGAGCAGGTCGGCGCCCGCGTGGCGGGCGGCGGCGGCGGTGAAACCGTGGCGAGCTCATCGATCAGGCGGCCTCGATCGCCGCTCATCTCGGTGATGCGCCCCTGCTGTGTGACCCATGGCGGCGGCTTCCCCCTGGCCGCCGCCTTACACCGCGTCTTCGCTGAGCACCGCGTCGGCCGCTCGGCTCCCGTTCTGGGGGGAGAGCCGGTCAGGATGCCACGGCATCCATTTCCGCTCGACCTCCGCCTCCAGGTCGACTCCGTGATGCCGTGCCATGAGCAGGACCTGAGACAAGACATCGGCGAGTTCGGATCGGAAGCCTAATTCCAGCTCATCGGCAGAGTGCCCCTTGTCCCTGGCCTGCCCGGAGCGCATGAGGAACATCTGGGTCAACTCGCCGACTTCCTCCTGAAGCTTCAGCAGGAACCACGTGTCGTCTCGGATGATCCCGTGCTTGCGGGCATAGGTGCTCGACACCGCTTCGACCGCTTCGGTGAGCTGCCTCAGATCCATGCCGGGAGTGTAGAAGGCGGCTCTGACAACTTCCGGACGCGATCTCGTCTCGGCATTGCCGGTGCACGCACCGCTGCGACACTGACGGACCTGGCGATCCGCGGTGGCCGGCTTGGGCCCGGCACCGCGGCTACGACCTCGGGCATCCGGTGCAGTGGGAGGTGGAGGGGCTGGACCGGGGAGTTGCGGCGGCTGGTGCTCGGCGCGGTCACCGCCTACATCGACACGCCAGCCCTGCGGGCCGTGCGCGCCGATGCCCGCCATCCCGGGCACGGCCCGGAGCTCGATTGGACCGGATGGGTGCAGCGGATCGAACGGCAGGTCGTGCCGGGCCGTACCCGAGTTCTGGGGGAGGTGTTCCCGGGCGATGCCGGTGTGCAGCATGGACAGGATGCCCTGCGACGCCAGGCGGTCATCGAGCCGCTTGCGGCCCGGAGGCCGT
>NZ_JBSFPS010000527.1:0-1981 GCF_053588315.1 Streptosporangium sp. NPDC003464
GTGGCCTGCCAGGCGGTGATGGCGGCGGCGATCTTCTCCCGCTTCGCCTGGTGGTAGTTCACGGGGGTCTGCTCGGGGGTCTCGGTGCTCATCGGGTGCCTCCAGGGCGAAGGAAGAAGAAGCGGACGACCAGCACGGCCGCCCAGAACGCGATCTCGGGAAGGCTCATCGGCCACCGCCCCGGGCCAGAGCCGGGCGCGCGATCGCCACGTCGATAACCGGGTGCTCCGCGGCCGCCGCCACCGCAGCGGCCAGGCCGCCCCATCCGGTGTACGAGCCGCGGCGAGCGTGCCGGGCGGACGCTCAGGGTCATCCGGAAGCCCGACGTGGTGTCGTCGAGGCCGCGCAGCAGGCCGACGCCGATGTTCTGGGCGCTGTCGAAATACTGCAGCACGGCGGCCACCACGAGGAGGTCGGCGGCCACGGCGAGCGCCGCGGGGTCGCCGTCCAGGAAGGGGCCCAGGACGGCGCCGGGCAGGAACAGGTAGGCGGCGCCGACGACGGTCACGGCCAGGGCCCCGTGGACGAGCGCGGTCCGGCCGACCCGCGCGGCGGAGCCGTACTCGCCGACCGCGACCTGTCCGCTGACGCTGATCGAGGCGGCGTGCGACAGCCCGACGCTCACCTGGAAGACGATGTAGACGAGCTGGTTCACGGCCGTGTGGGCGGCGAGCGCGGCGGCGCCGAAGCTGCCCATCAGCAGCGCGACCACCGAGAAGAAGCCGGCCTCGGAGCCGTAGGTCGCCGCGATCGGCACGCCGAGCCGGGTCAGCCCGCGCAGGTGTTCGGGGCGGACCCGCCAGGCGTCCAGGGCCAGCATCGGGGCGAGCACCGGATCCCGCCGGGTGATCGCGTAGAGCGCCAGGAAGGACAGCAGGTAGACCAGCGCGGTCGCCAGCCCCACCCCGGCGAGGCCGGTCAGCTGGATGAGCGTCCAGTTGAGGCCGGCGTTCACGGCGATGGACGCCACCGTGATCCACACCAGTGCCTTGGGCCGCCGCATGCCGACGGTGAACTGGCGGATCACCTGGAACCACAGGCACGGCACCAGGCCGGGCGCGAGGGCCAGCAGCATCGGCCGGGCGAGCTCGATCACCCGGGGGTCCTGGCCGAGCCAGGCGAGCAGGTGCCCCAGACCCACCATGAGCAGCGCGCCCGCCACCCCGGCGAGCGTGGCCAGCGCCATGCCCGCCCGTACGAGGTCACGCAGCTCCGACCGCCGGCCGCCGCGCGCGGCCGCCGCGGCCACCTGGTTGCCCAGACCCGTCACCAGCCCCACACCCATGGTCCTGAGCTGGTTGAACAGCACGATCGCCAGGCCGCCGGCGGCGAGCGCCTCGGTGCCGAGCAGGCCCATCATCACCGTGTCGGTGGTCGTCAGCGCAACCTGGGCGAGCTGGGTGAGGGCCAGGGGCAGCGCAAGCGCCGCAAGCTTCCGGCTCTCGTGAAACACCTTTACTCCCCATTTGCCATGGCTTTAGCTTTAGGATAGGCATACCTTACCTTGAATCGCGGACGCGGAAGTGGGATGGTCGTGAGTTTGACGAGGCGGCAGCTGTTCGGGACCGGCGCGGGAGTGGGAGCCGGCCTGCTCCTGGCCGCGTGCGGGTCCTCCCCGTCGGGTGCCCCCGCCTCCTCCACCCCCGCGCCCTCGGGCTCCGGCTCCGTGGCGGCGGGACCCGTGCGCGGCGGGGTCCTGCGGGTGGGCGCGCTCGGCAAGGCGTCCTCGATCACCCGCGACCCGCACGGCGTCCAGGCCAACGAGAGCGACTACCTCATCCTCGCCCTGGTCCACGACGCGCTGACCGTCCCCGGCGCCTCTCCCAACGTGGCCCCGCGCCTGGCCAGCGCCTGGGAGCCCAGCGACGACCTGAAGCGGTGGCGCTTCACGATCGCCGAGGGCGCGACCTTCCACGACGGCTCGCCGGTCACCGCCGAGGACGTCGTCTGGTCGCTGCGCAGGCTGCGCGGGACCCCCTCC
>NZ_JBSFPS010000528.1:0-1930 GCF_053588315.1 Streptosporangium sp. NPDC003464
GAACTCCAGGACCTGCCCGCCGCGCTGGCCGGTGCTGGAGTAGGCGTTGTGCGGGGCGAAGAAGGCGATGGGACGGCCCGGAGCGGCCCGGGCCGTCCGGTCCGGCCCAAAACCAGTTGCCCTGGCGCGGGCCGGCGCCGAAACTAGCTGTCCGTGCCTGAAACTGCCGATCGACCGCTCAGAACGCTGGCCCGCCGGCTGAAAATGGATCTGAGCCCGCTGCGCGACTCCCGTGACTTCCGGCTGCTGTTCGGCTCGGGGGTGATCACGATGTTCGGCACCTTCCTCACCCTGGTCGCGGTCCCGCTGCAGATGAAGGAGCTCACCGACGACTCCTACCTGGCGGTCGGCCTGGTCAGTGTGGCCGAGTTCGTGCCGATGGTGGTCTGCGGCCTGTGGGGCGGGGCGATCGCGGACGCGCTGGACCGGCGCAAGATCATTCTCTACACCGAGGCGGGGCTCTGCGCCACGGTCGTGGTCCTGATGGTCAACGCGATGCTGCCCGAGCCGCAGGTCTGGGTGCTGTACGTGGTCGGCGCGCTCTCGGCGGGCCTGGGCAGCCTGCAGCGGCCCAGTCTGGAGTCGCTGATGCCGCGCGTGGTCAGGCACGACCAGCTCACCGCCGCCGCCGCGCTGACCAGCTTCCGCTGGAACCTCGGCGCCATCGTCGCCCCCGGTCTCAGCGGCCTGCTCGTCGTCTGGTCCGGCTTCGCCACCACCTACGGCGTCAACGTGGCGACGTTCCTGATCTCCCTGGCCCTGCTCTGGCCGGTGAAGGCCCCGCCGCAGTCCGAGGACGCTCCCCCGCCGTCGGTCAGGGCACTGGTCGAGGGCGTCCGCTACGCCGTGGGCCGCCCCGACCTGATGGGCACCTACCTGGTGGACGTCGCCGCGATGGTCTTCGCCTTCTCCACCGCGCTCTATCCCTTCCTGGCCGACGAGCTCGGCGTCCCCGAGGCGCAGGGCCTGTTCTTCTCCGCCTCGGCCATCGGCTCGCTGGTTGCCTCGGTCACCTCCGGCTGGACCAACCACGTCCACCGCCACGGCCTGGGCGTCATCGTCGCGGCGATCGGATGGGGCGCCGCGGTGGCGCTGGCGGCCGTCATGCCGACCGCCTGGGGCGTCTTCGCCTGCCTGGCGCTGGCCGGGGCGGCCGACATGATCAGCGGAGTCTTCCGCTCCACGATCTGGAACCAGACCATCCCGGACGAGTTCCGCGGCCGTCTGGCCGGCATCGAGCTGCTCTCCTACACCAGCGGTCCGATGCTCGGCAACGCCAGGGCGAGCCTGATGGGCGATCTCGGCGGGACCCGCTTCTCCCTGGGCGCGGGCGGCCTGCTGTGCGTCGGCGCGGTGGTCGCGATGGCCGGGCTGCTGCCCAGGTTCCGTGACTACGACGCCCGCACCGACGAGCACGCGGTCAGGGAGCGCGCCCGCCGCGAGGCCGTCACCGAGATCTGAGCCCCGGCGGCGGCCGGCCCCGCGCACCGGGCGGGGCCCGTCGCCCCTGCGGGGACACGACACGGCCCCGCGTGCCGGGCGGGTGTCGCCCCTGCGGGGGCACGACGGCCGGCGTACGGAGCCCGGGGACGGCGGCGTCCGCGCGGGGGCCGCCCGGCTCCGGACCGGTCAGCCGGCCTCGCGCCAGCCGTCGTACTCCTCCGCCAGCGCCTCCAGCCACGCCAGGTGACCGGCCTCCAGCGTCCCGCCGGGATCCTCGACGACCACGACCCACTGGGCGTCCTCGGCGTCGTCCTCTCCCGCGAGGGTCTCCCGGACGACCGCGGGCACGCCGATCCGCGGGAACTCCTCGGCCACGCTCTCGGCGACCTCCTCGGCGTCGTCGCGCTCGGCGAACACCAGCAGGTGTCTCATCGTCCCTCCCGGAATCGTCCTCGCCGAAGGCCAGGGCCCCGGCGGCGGTGCCGCC
>NZ_JBSFPS010000529.1:0-1912 GCF_053588315.1 Streptosporangium sp. NPDC003464
GCGTCACCCCTACGCCTACCTGGCCTTTCTCACCCTCGCTGCAGTCATGACCTGCCATAAGCGACATCTCAAACTCACCATGTAGGACACGGTCTAATTAGCCGATGAACGCGGTCAACCCACCCCACCCGCCCCGCTCCCCTCCGTCTTCACCGGACTGTCGTCCTCAGCACCGGTACGGCGGGCGGGAGCGCGGGCCTGGTCGGCGCCGGTGAACGGCGCTCAGCCGGGGCGTTCCCAAGCATCGCGGCACGCGGCCACACGAACCGGACGGTACGGATTTCCCTACCATCGCGGGCCGGTCATCCCCCTCTGTCGTTGGCCCGCTGGCGGGATCGTTCGCCCAGGCCCGCCTCTCCTAGCGTGGTGACCAGCGCCGATGCGGCGTGAAAGCCCACCAGGAGAAGTAACCACCCATGCGTACCAAGTCCAGGGGCCCCGCCCTCGCCCTCGCCCTCGCCACCGCCGGGCTGGCCCTCGCCGCCGTCCCGGTACACGCCGCGGAGGCTTCCGCTCCGAGCACCGCGGCCTCGCTCCAGAAGTCGATGGACGCGATGATGCGCACCGGTACTGCGGCCGGAGTGCAGGCCAGGCTCAGTGAGGGAGACCGGCAGACCGTCCTGCGCTCGGGAACGGCCACGATCGACGGCAAACGTCCCGTCCCGGCCAACGGGTCGTTCCGCATGGGCAGCGTCACCAAGGTCTTCACCTCGGTCACCGTGCTGCAGTTGGTCGGCGAGGGCCGGATCGGACTGGACGACCCCATCGGCAAGTACCTGCCGGGCCTGTTGCCGCGCGAGAACGACATCACCGTACGAATGATCCTCCAGCACACCGCCGGAATACCCGACTACACCAGCATGAAGGAGTTCCCGACGTCGGACGAACCGTACCTGAAGCTGCGCTTCACCCGGTTCACCGACGAGGGCATCGTGAAGACCGCGCTGACCAGGCCGCTGGACTTCGAGCCCGGCACGAAGTTCTCCTACTCCAACACCGGCTATGTGGTGGTCGGAATGCTGATCAAGGCGGTGACCGGCCACAGCTGGCAGAGCGAGGTCACCGAGCGCGTCATCAAGCCGCTGGGGCTGCACGACACCTCGGCTCCGACGTACTCCACGGCCATCCCCGGTCCGCACGCCCACGGATACATCAAGAAGAACAACGGCGAGTACGTGGACGTGACCCGGCTCAACCCGAGCATCGCCAGCTCCGGTGGAGCGATGATCACGACCACCGCGGACCTGACGACCTTCCTCAACGGCCTGGTCACCGGCAAGCTCCTCAAGCCCTCCCAGTTCACCGAGATGCAGAAGACCGTTCCCATCAAGATCCAGCCGGGAGACTACGGCCTCGGCCTGGTCTCCATGTCCACCTCGTGCGGGCGGCGGGTCATCGGTCACAACGGAGGCATCCCGGGCTATCTCACGACCGCCTTCACCACCCTGGACGGCCGCACGAAGCTGGCCCTCTCCGTCAACCAGAACCAGTCCCAGTCCGACATGGCCGCCTTCAGCAAGATGATCGACTCCGCCTTCTGCCCCTGAGACCGACCGCACTTGAGACCGGCCGCCCCGGAGACCTGTCCTCTCCTCTCCAGGGCGAGCCCTCACCTCGCTCCGCTTCGCATGGCTGTCATTCCGGCGCCGGTACGGTGGGCAAAGGCGCGGGCCTGGTCGGCGCCCGTGAACGGCGCTCGGCCCGGGAACGTCTCCGGTCCTTCCGGATCTCGAAGTCCATCGCACCCCTTCAAGCTGGGGTGTTGCGGCGACCACTTACAGCGTGTCCTACATGGTGGGTGAGTCGTTGAACTCACCCACCATGGACGGCGGGCGATGGGACTGGATCGTCCCGGCGGGGTTGTGGGAGATCGCGCGGCCGTTGCTGCCGGCGCCCCGGGTGCGCCCGCAGG
>NZ_JBSFPS010000530.1:0-1832 GCF_053588315.1 Streptosporangium sp. NPDC003464
TCGCAATCCACACCGAACCCGCAGGCCCTTCACTCTTCAACGATCCACAGACCGTGTCGCCCTGCGTTCTCAACGTCCGTGGTCATTACACCTAGGCCGTGTATCGAAAGTGGATCAATAGGGTTGGGCCGTGATGGGTGTCGCGCCAGGGCTGGGGAGGTCGCCATGTTGTTCGGGGCGCGGACCGGATTCGGTTTGGAGTTCCACGTCGAACAGGACCCGGGGCTGCTGTGCGTCGACGTCTTCGTCGGCGGGCTCCATGTGAACACGTGGGACAACGCGTTCTATCCGCCGCTGTTGGTCAAGAAGCTCAAGGACGAGCTCCGCCGCTTCCGCACGCCGACTGCGCCGCCGGTGGGGTTCACCTCGCCGTCTGAGTCCTTCCGCATTGCCGAGAGCTGGATGTACGACGACGCCAGTACCGAGGCCTCACCTGGGGCCGAGGCGGCACTCGCACGGTGTGTTCCTGGAGTGGGGGGAGTGCACCGACGAGGTGACAGCGTTCGCGTTCCCTGACGGGGACCGGGTGCACCTCGCCTGTCGGGTACGCGATGGAGGCGGTCCCGCCTGGGGCACCGAGGCCCGGCGTGAGCCGACGGTGGTGTCGGTGAGCCGGACGTTGCTCGTCGAGACGTTGGAGGGCGGCCTCGTCATCGCCGAACGCGAGTGGTCTGCCCGGCTCGCCGCCATCATGGCCCGCAGTGACACATGTGACGGCGGGGACGTGTCCGGCGTGCGTTCTCCGTAGTACTTCAGCCGCAGATCGTGATCATGTTGGGGCCGCCGTCGGCCGGTTGCAGTGGTTTGCTTGGGAGCGGTCCTGGTGGGAGTGGCTGTGCCGCCGCTTGTCAGGGCGGCCGGAGTCTGTCGGGAGGGGTGCAGGGTGGCGGGGTCGGTTCCGAGGCCGGCGGCGGCAACGCCGGACGATGTGATGCGGGCGCGGGCCGAGACGGCGATGAGCCTTCCAGCTCCGCTGGTGGCACTGTGGAGCGTGAGGGACGGCTTTCACACAGAGTCCGGTGTCGCGGTGTACTCGGCAGGGGACATCGGTGAACGCAACGCCACTTACGAAGTCGCGCGGTATGCACCGGGATTCCTCCTCGTCGGTGATGACAGTGGTGGCCGCGGATTCCTCCTGCGTGCCGATGACCGGGACTCCGCCGTGTTCTCCTCCGGTCTGGGCGATCTGGAGCCTGCGGACTTCGACGTCGTGTCCGCGGACTTCGCGTCCTGGATCGAATCGCTTGGTCCTGCCTCTTCCTGCTGACAGAGGGCATTCTCGGGTTCGCTTACCGGCGTGGGCCGAACGAGTCAGCGTGTGCCGAAAGTGGATCTTGGCCGTGGGAAGATCACGGTTTGTGGTGCGCGGGGATCTGACGGACGAGCAGTGGGCGGTGCTGGGGCCGCTGTTGCGAAGAACAAGAAGCCCGGTCGGCCGCCGGTATGGCCTCGGCGGCAGTTGATCGAGGGCATACGGTTCCGGGTCCGCGCCGGCATCCCGTGGCGGGACATGCCTGAGGAGTATGGGCCGTGGGGTCGGGTGTACGACTTGTCCGGCGCTGGCAGCGGGACGGCACTTGGCTGTCGATCAGGGCCAGCAGCCAATGTCGATCGTGATCACGGCCGGGCAGCGTGGCGACGCCCCGCAGTTCGAGGCCGTTCCGGGCCGTATCCGGGTGCCCCGCCTCGGGCCCGGGCGGCCGCGCACCCGGCCCGGGCGGGTGCGTGCCGACAAGGCAAAAACCCCCCAATTCATCACATTCATTGTTATTTCCCTCTTATCGGTGCTGGCCGTACAACCCGCACCGGCTCAGGCCGCCGTGGCCGTCAGA
>NZ_JBSFPS010000531.1:0-1830 GCF_053588315.1 Streptosporangium sp. NPDC003464
CGGTGGGGCGCAGCAGCGTGGTCAGCATGCGCATGGTGGTCGTCTTGCCCGCGCCGTTGGGGCCCAGGAAGCCCACGATCTCCCCGGCCTCGACGGCCAGGTCGACGCCCCGGACGGCTTCGACCCCGCCCGGGAAGGTCTTGCTCAGGTTCGATGTCTTGATCATTGATCGCCTCCTTTTTTAAAGTAACACCAATTTTAGTGTGGCCACAAAATTTGACCGGCACCATAGGATGGCGCACATGAGCGAGGGCCTGCGCGAGCGCAAGAAGAGAGAGACCCGGCTGCGCATCTCCGACATGGCGACGGGGTTGTTCATGGCGCGCGGCTTCGACAACGTGACGGTGGCCGAGGTCGCCAGGGCCGCCGACGTCTCGGTCAACACGGTCTTCAACTACTTCCCGACCAAGGAGGACCTGCTCTTCGACCGGCAGGACGAGGTGGTGGAGCTGCTCGGCAAGGTCATGCGGGAGCGCAGGCCCGGAGAGAGCGCGGTGCAGGCGCTGCGCCGCGACTTCCTGGACGCCCTCGACACCGGTGACTGGCGATACGGCTTCCACGAGGGGAGCGACGCCTTCCCCCGCATGATCAGCGCCAGCCCGGCCCTCGTCGCCCGGCTGCGGGAGATGAACGAGCTCCGGATGGAGGCCCTGACCCGGGCTCTCGCCGACGAGGCCGACGCCGACCCCGACGACCTCACCCCCGCGCTCGTCGCCGGCCAGATCTGCGCGACGCTCCACACGCTGACGACGCACGCCGTCCAGCGCGTGCTCGCCGGCGAGAGCGTGGCCGCCATCACCCCGGACCTGCGCGAGCACGCCGATCGCGCCTTCCGCCTCCTGGAGTCCGGGATCGGCGACTACTGCGCCCGCCGTACGGAATGAAGATCTTTCAGACGATATGATCTACCGGCAGTCCGTTCGGCCCTAACCCCCGGGGAGTCATCCGTGCCGGTGCGCGAGCGTGTCCGCGCGACCCTGGAGGCCCCGCGTTTCCAGCAGGTCATCATCGCGGTCATCGTGATCAACGCGGCCACCCTGGGACTGGAGACCTCCACCACGGCCGTCGAGCGGTACGGCACGGCACTCACCGTCGTCGACCACCTGGCGCTCTACATCTTCGTGATGGAGCTGGCCGCGAAGATCTACGCCTACCGCCGGCGGTTCTTCCAGGACCCGTGGAACCTGTTCGACGCCATGATCGTCGCGGTCTCCCTGCTGCCCACGGCCGGGGGCCTGTCGGTGCTGCGGGCGCTGCGGATCCTGCGGGCGCTGCGGCTGATCTCGGTGGTGCCGAGCCTGCGCAAGGTCGTGACGGCCCTGCTCACCGCGGTGCCGGGGATGACGTCGATCGTGCTGCTGCTCGGCCTGGTGCTCTACGTCACGGCCGTGATGGGCACCAAGCTCTACCACGCCACCGCGCCGGAATACTTCGGCGACCTGCCCACCTCGCTGTTCACCCTGTTCCAGATGATGACCGGGGACGCGTGGTCCGACATCACCCGGGAGGTGATGGACGAGCATCCGTCGGCGTGGGTGTTCTTCGTGCTGTTCATGCTGGTGTGCACCTTCGTGGTGCTGAACCTGTTCATCGCGGTGGTGGTCAGCGCGATGGAGGACGAGCACGCCGAGGAGTCGGTCCAGGCGACCCAGGATCTCGGCGTGGCCGTACTCGCCGAGCTGCACGCGCTCCGGGCCGAGGTGCGGGAGCTGCGGGAGCGGGTCCCCGTGACGACGGGGACGGGCGGCGGGAACACCGACCCGCCGGCGCCCCGCAGGCGCGGATCGGCGCGCGGGCGCTCCGGCGGCAGATGACCCGGCCACGCCGGAC
>NZ_JBSFPS010000532.1:0-1760 GCF_053588315.1 Streptosporangium sp. NPDC003464
AAGGTCCTGATCGCCAACCGTGGTGAGATCGCCGTGCGGATCGCCCGCGCCTGCAAGGACGCCGGACTGGCCAGCGTCGCCGTCTACGCCGACCAGGACCTCGACGCCCTGCACGTCCGCCTGGCCGACGAGGCCCACGCCCTGACCGGCACCACCCCCGCCGACACCTACCTCGACATCCCCAAACTCCTCGCCGTCGCCACCGCCACCGGCGCCGACGCCGTCCACCCCGGCTACGGCTTCCTCGCCGAGAACGCCACCTTCGCCCAAGCCGTCCTGGACGCCGGCCTGACCTGGATCGGCCCACCCCCGGCCGCGATCACCGCGCTCGGCGACAAGGTCGCCGCCCGCCACATCGCCCACCGCGTCGGCGCCCCGCTCACCCCCGGCACCCCCGACCCGGTCACCGGCACCGAACAGGTCCTCGCCTTCGCCGCCGAACACGGCCTGCCCATCGCGATCAAAGCCGCCTACGGCGGCGGCGGCCGCGGCCTGAAGGTCGCCCGCACCCTGGAACAGATCCCCGACGCCTACGACAGCGCCGTCCGCGAAGCGACCGCCGCCTTCGGCCGCGGCGAATGCTTCGTCGAACGCTACCTCGACCGGCCCCGGCACGTGGAGACCCAGTGCCTGGCCGACGCCCACGGCAACGTCGTGGTGGTCTCCACCCGCGACTGCTCACTGCAACGCCGCCACCAAAAACTCCTGGAGGAGGCGCCCGCCCCCTTCCTGACCCCCGCCCAGCGCGAACAGCTCTACACCGCCTCCAAGGCGATCCTGCGGGAGGCCGGCTACATCGGCGCCGGCACGTGCGAGTTCCTCATCGGCCACGACGGCACCGTCTCCTTCCTGGAGGTCAACACCCGCCTGCAGGTCGAACACCCCGTCACCGAGGAGGTCACCGGCATCGACCTGGTGGCCGAGATGTTCCGCATCGCCGACGGCCAGCCGCTGGGCTACGACGACCCCGCCCCCCGCGGCCACAGCATCGAGTTCCGCATCAACGCCGAAGACCCCGGCCGCGGCTTCCTGCCCGCCCCCGGCACACTGACCGCGCTCCGCGCCCCCGCCGGCCCCGGGGTCCGGCTGGACGCCGGCTACGAGGCCGGCATGACCGTGCCGGCCGCCTTCGACTCCCTGATCGCCAAACTCGTCGTGACCGGCGCCGACCGCGCCCAGGCGCTGCGCCGGGCCCGCCGCGCGCTGGCGGAGTTCACCATCGAGGGCATGCCGACCGTGCTGGACTTCCACCGCGCGGTACTGACCGAGCCGGCCTTCACCGCCGAACCCTTCGCGGTGCACACCCGCTGGATCGAGACCGAGTTCGTCAACACCCTGCCCCCCTACCCCACCACCGGCGACGCCGACGCCGCCGCGGAGGCGGGCCGGGAGCGGATCACCGTCGAGGTGGGCGGCAAACGGCTGGAGGTGGTGCTGCCGGCCGGGTTCGGCGCCGCCGGCGCCCGGCCGGCCGCGGCCCGCCCGCCGCGCCGCGCCGCCGCCGCGTCCGGCCGCAAGGCCGCCGCCGGCGGCGACGGCCTGATCAGCCCGATGCAGGGCACGATCGTGAAGGTCGTGGCCGCCGACGGCGACGTGGTGGCCGCCGGCGACGTGATCGTGGTGCTGGAGGCGATGAAGATGGAACAGCCGCTGACCGCGCACAGGGCGGGCACCGTGACCGGGCTACGGGCCGGGGTGGGCGAGAGCGTCACCGCCGGCGCCACCGTCTGCGACATCAAGGACACCTGACCACCCCCACC
>NZ_JBSFPS010000533.1:0-1759 GCF_053588315.1 Streptosporangium sp. NPDC003464
CCCGGCGGGCCGCCGACTTCGCCGGGCGCCATGCCGCCGCCTTCCGGAGCGCGGGCTGCGAGGTCGTCCCCGACGCGGCCACGGCGGCGGGGGTCGCGGAGATCTCCGTGCTCGCCACCTGGTCACGTGAGCCCCTCCTCGGGGCCTCGGACGTGGGGCCGGGCGCCCATGTCACCTCCCTGGGCGCCGACGAACCCGGCAAGTCCGAGCTCGCCGCGTCCCTGCTACGGGCCGGCCGCGTCATCGTCGACGACGTGTCCCTGGCGGTCGCGATGGGCGCGCTGGGCAACGCGGGGCTCACCGCGGCCGACGCGGCGGGCACGCTGGCGCAGGTGCTGCGGGGTGAGGTGCCCGGCCGTCGCGGCGGCGACGAGGTCACCGTCTACGCACCGGTCGGGCTGCCCTGGCAGGATCTGGCGCTCGCCTGGGTCGCCTACCGCCGGGCCCTGGACGGCGGCGCGGGCCTGGCGTTCGACTTTCTCGGCTGACCTCCCGCCCGGCCTGCCCGCACCGCCCGTCCGGCGGGCCCGCGCCGGTGCGGGCCGCGCGGATCGAGCACGCGTGAAGATGCCAGGGCCATACCCCTCCGACGTACGCTGCTGCGCATGGCACAGGCCGACAGCGCGATCGTCATCGGCGCCAGCATCGGCGGACTGCTGGTCGCCCGCGCACTCAGCGAAACGTACGCCAAGGTCACCATCGTGGACCGCGACCTGCTGCCCGAGGACCCGGTCGGGCGGCGTGGCGTCCCGCAGGACCGGCAGTTGCACGTCCTGCTGGCGCGGGGCAGGGAGCTGTTCGAAGGGCTCTTCCCCGGCCTGTCGGACGAGCTGGCCTCGCTGGGGGCGCCGCTGATCGACCTCCAGCACCAGGTCCACTGGTACAACGACGGATACCGGATGCGCCGGGCGCCCTCCCCGCTGATGGCCTTCGGTGTCAGCAGGCCGCTCCTGGAGCACGTGGTGCGGGCCCGCGTCGCGGCGCTGCCCGGGGTGAGCGTCCTTCCCGCGTGCGAGGTGCTGGGAGTAACCGCGACCCCCGACTCCCGGCGGGTCACCGGCGTGCGGGTGCTGCCGCGCACCGGCGGCGCGGTGGAGTCGGCCATCGGCGCCGACCTGGTCGTCGACGCGGGCGGCCGGGCCTCCCGCACCCCGGTCTGGCTGGAGCGGCTGGGCTACGAGCGCGCCCCCGAGGAGCACGTGCGCGTCGGCGTCACCTACGTGACCCGCAGCTACCGGCGGGAGCCGCACCATCTCGACGGACTGCTGGGGGCGCTCACCAACGCCGTCCCCGGGCTGCCGCGCGCGGGGATCGTGGCCGCCCAGGAGGACGGCCGGATCAGCGTCGCCCTGTCCGGCATGCTGGGCGAGGAGCCGCCCACCGGCGACGAGGACATGGCGGAGTACGCCGGCACGCTCGCCGCACCGCAGATCGCCGAGATCCTCCGGTCGGCGGTGCCGCTGGACGCACCGGTGAAGATGCGCTTCCCCGCGAGCCTGCGGCGGCGCTACGAGCGGCTGCGGCGCTTCCCCGAGGGCTATCTCGTGGTGGCCGACGCCCTGTGCAGCTTCAACCCCATCTACGGGCAGGGCATGACGGTCGCGGCGCTGGAGGCGCTGCTGCTGCGCCGCCTGATCGCGCAGGGGACCGACGGGCTGGCGCGGCGGTTCTTCCGCGGCGCGGCCAAGCTGATCGACACCCCCTGGTCGATCTCGGTGGGGACCGACCTGCGCTTCCCGGAGGTGGAGGGACGGCGGAC
>NZ_JBSFPS010000534.1:0-1752 GCF_053588315.1 Streptosporangium sp. NPDC003464
GTCATGGGCGCCCTGACCATGTCTGTGTAGAGCTGCTTGTGACGCGCCTCGGCCGCGATGCGGTAGGCCGCCACCTCCGTCGCGGCCGGCAGCGGCGGCAGGCCGTCCGGCGCGTGCACGGCGACGCGCAGGCCGGGCGGCTGCCGGGTGGCGTGGGCGCGGAGCGCGCCGAGCAGCCCGAGGGAGTCGAGCGCGGGCGGCCGCAGCCCGTCCACCAGGGTCCGCACGTCGGCCACCGCCGCCTCGGCGTCGCCGACGATGTCGGCCAGCAGCCGCCGCGCGGGCCCGTCCTCGACCAGGTCGTGCACGGCCTCGGCCCGCATGGTCAGCGCGGCCAGCGTGGGACCGAGCCCGTCGTGCAGGTCGCGCCGGAGGCGGCGGCGCTCCTCCTCGCGCGCCATCACCAGCCGTTCCCGCGAGTGCCGCAGGTCGGCGGAGAGCCGTACGGCGTGCACGGCCACCGCGACCTGCCCGGCCAGGACGGTGAGCACGCGCAGGTCGCGGGGGCCGAACCCGGTCTCTCCCGGCCGGGGCGACAGGATGAGGTCCCCGACCCGCTCGCCGTTGTGCGTCAGCGGCAGCCGTACCGGGTCGCCGGCGGCCGTGCCGGAGGCGTGCCGCGCGCCCGTGGCCGTCTCCACCGCCGCGTACGGCAGGCGCAGGGCCTCGGCCACCGCCCGCGCGACCCCCGCCAGCACGGTGCCGGGCTCCCCGGTGTTCTCCAGCCGGCGGCCCAGCCGGGTGAGCGCGGCGTAGGGGTCGTCCCGCTCGCCGTACATCAGCAGGTTGACCCCGCTCTGCAGCCGTTCCCGCAGCGGCGCGAAGACGAGCGCCACGAGTCCGGCGGCGAGTATGGAGACCGGCAGGTCCCCGGTGGGGAAGATCGCGCCGAGGTAGCCCACCACGGCCACGTATCCGCCGGTCACGCAGCCCGACAGCAGCGCGTAGACCAGCGTCCGGTTGATCACCAGGTCGATGTCGAAGAGCCGGTGGCGCAGGATCGCGATGCAGATGGCGACGGGCATGAGCGCCGTGCCCAGCGCGCCGGGCAGCTCCCACGGGGAGTTGGCGGCCGGCCAGATCGCCTCCGGGGCCCCGTCGGTCAGCCCGGCCGCCAGCCGGGCCGCGACGACCAGCACCAGGAGCCCGACCGCGTAGGTCAGCCACTTGATCTGGCGGCGTTCGGGCTCGCCGCTCCGGAACGCCCTGACGAGCAGGTCGATCCCGCCCGCCACGAAGACCACCGCCATGAGGGCCGTCATCGCCGTCTCCGCCGCCGGGGCCACCCGGGCCAGCCCGGCCACCCCGAGCGGGTTGACCACACCGGCGCCGGCGCCCACCTGGTGGTTCTCCCCGGGCCGCAGCGCGCTCACCGCCATGGTGAGCGCCGCGGCGACGGCCACCGCGCGGACCGGGAGCCGCAGGCGGGCCGAGGAGAGCGTCCCGCCGGGGAAGCCCAGCGGGACGAGGACGAGCGACAGGTTCGCCGGCACCCAGAGCCAGGTCTGCGGCCACGCCATGGCCTCGGCGAGCGGCAGTCCCGGCCGGGTGAGCAGGCCGAGGATGGCGTACTGGCCGCAGACCTCCATGAGCGCGAAGCAGAACGCGCTCAGCGCCAGCAGCCGGCCCACCACGTGCTCCGGCCGGCGCGAGCCGATCAGCCCGCCCGCCAGCGCGCAGGCCCCCACGAACAGCAGGTGGCTCAGCGCCCACACCTCGGTCTCGTTGAGCGCGGCGAGGACGACGGACAGG
>NZ_JBSFPS010000535.1:0-1748 GCF_053588315.1 Streptosporangium sp. NPDC003464
GGTTCGTCCTGGCCGCCGAACTCCGCCGCCTCCGGGAAGCCGCCGGCCTCGACTCGACCAAGGTTGCCAAGGAGCAGGGCTGGGACCCGGCTCGTCACGTCGAGCACCACGCGGTTGACCTCGCGGACCTCGTTGGTGATCCGGGTGGAGATGCGGGCGAGCACGTCGTAGGGGACACGGGACCAGTCGGCGGTCATGGCGTCCTCGCTGGAGACCGGGCGCAGGACGATCGGGTGGCCGTAGGTGCGGCCGTCGCCCTGGACGCCCACCGAGCGGACGTCGGCGAGCAGGACGACCGGGCACTGCCAGATGTCGCGGTCGAGACCGGCGCGGGAGAGCTCCTCACGGGCGATGGCGTCGGCCTCGCGGAGGATCTCCAGGCGGTCGCGGGTGACCGCGCCGACGATGCGGATGCCCAGGCCCGGACCGGGGAACGGCTGGCGCCAGACCATCGCGGCGGGCAGGCCGAGCTCCTCGCCCGCCCGGCGGACCTCGTCCTTGAACAGCGCGCGCAACGGCTCCACCAGCGAGAACTGCAGGTCGTCGGGGAGGCCGCCGACGTTGTGGTGCGACTTGATGTTGGCGGTGCCGGTGCCGCCGCCGGACTCGACCACGTCGGGGTAGAGGGTGCCCTGCACGAGGAAGTCGACCGGGCCGTCGGCGATGATGGCGCGCTGCTCGTCCTCGAAGACCCGGATGAACTCGCGACCGATGATCTTGCGCTTCTCCTCCGGGTCGGTGACCCCGTCGAGCGCCTTGAGGAAGCGCTCCTGGGCGTCCACCACGCGGAGCTTGACGCCGGTGACGGCCACGAAGTCCCGCTCGACCTGCTCGGCCTCGCCCTTGCGCAGCAGCCCGTGGTCGACGAACACGCAGGTCAGACGGTCGCCGATGGCGCGCTGCACCATGGCCGCCGCGACCGCGGAGTCCACCCCGCCGGACAGCGCGCAGATGGCGCGTCCCTCCGGGCCGATCTGGGCGCGGACCGCCTCGACGGCGTCCTCGACGATGTTGAGCATCGTCCAGGACGGGCGGCAGCCCGCCGCGTCGAGGAAGTGCTTCAGCACGGCCTGGCCGTGCTCGGAGTGGAGGACCTCGGGGTGGAACTGCACGCCGTACAGGCCCTTGCCGGGGTGCTCGAAGGCGGCGACCGGCGTCTCGGCGGTCGCGGCGGTGACGAGGAAGTCTTCGGGGGCGGCGGCGACGCTGTCGCCGTGGGACATCCAGACCGACTGCTTGACGGGCAGCCCCGCGAACAGGACGCCCTCCTGGACCACGTCCAGCTGGGTCCCGCCGTATTCCGCGATGCCCGTCCGGGCCACCTGGCCGCCGAGGGCCTGGGCCATGGCCTGGAAGCCGTAGCAGATCCCGAAGGTCGGCACCCCGGTCTCGAACAGGCCGGCGGGCGCGGCGGGGGCGCCTTCGGCGTAGACGGACGAGGGACCACCGGACAGGATGATGGCCTTGGGCTTCTTGGCCATCATCTCCTCCACCGGCATCGTCGAAGGGACGATCTCGGAGTAGACGTGGCATTCACGCACCCGTCGCGCGATGAGCTGCGCGTACTGCGCACCGAAGTCGACGACCAGGACCGTGTCGAACTCAGACACCAAGACCCCCAAAGGAAACACAGCGGTGTATCCAGTCTATCGGAGAAGGAGGGCAAGAAGCGGATGAAGATGGTCGGCCGCGTCGAGGTCCCCCAGGAGGCGTTCGTCGCCGCGCTGTCCACCGAGTCCTCCGCCGAC
>NZ_JBSFPS010000536.1:0-1713 GCF_053588315.1 Streptosporangium sp. NPDC003464
GCGTCCCGAGGGGTACCGGCTGTACCCGGTGCGGTGCGGTGACGAGGTGTTCGCCGCGTTCTGCTCGATCCGCGAGGTCGCGGAGTTCCAGACCGGCCAGGCCAAGACGATCGTCGGCCCGGCCCTCAAGCCCCCCGCTCGCCCCCTGGCCAGGAAGGTTGCCTGACCCGTGCCCATCATCGAACTTCAGCGCCGTATGCGGCAGCTCGGCGAGATCCGCATCGGCCACACCGTCGACACCGGCCGCGTTAGCGAGAAGACCGGCAAGCCGATCCTGCGCCCGGCGAAGCTCAACCGCTTCCGCCTCACCTCCGCCTCCCGGCCCCTCCTGGAGGAGGTGGCCAGCCTCTACGGCGGCACCGTGCAGGCATGGACTCCGGCGAACGGCGGCCCCGCCGAGTGGGAGGTCTACACCGACGCCGATCGGCTGCCGGTCTTGGTGCCCCCGCGGGAGCCGGTGACCCAGTGGTACGAGCTGTACAAGGGCTCCAAGTGCGTGCGCCGCTGCGACGGCGTCACCGAGCAGAAGTCCGACAAGCCGTGCATGTGTAACCCGGACCAGCGGGCGTGCCAGATCACGACGCGGCTCAACGTCATGCTGCGTGATGTGCCGGGCCTGGGCGTGTGGCTGCTGACCTCCCACGGCTACTACGCGGCGGTCGAGTTGCCGGAGGTCGCCCAGTTCCTGGCGGCGACCCGGGGCTACGTGGACGCGTGGTTGACGATGGAGGAGAAGCAGGTCGTCCGGGATGACGGGCAGACGGCCCGGTTCATGGTGCCGAAGCTGGACGTGCAGGTGACGCCGGCGCAGCTGCTGGCCGGTGAGGGCGGGGTCGCGCTGGAGGCGGCTGGCCAGGGTCAGCGGGCTTCGGTGGCTGGCGGGAGTCGTACGGCGATCGAAGCGCCGAAGCCTGTGGCGCCGGGTGCGGAGGACTTCATCGCTGCCGCCGAGGGCTCAGTATCGCTGGAGGACCTCAGCACGAACCTCGCGGCCGCTCAGCGCGCCGGATTCGCGGTGAATCTGCAGGATCCGGCAGATCCGGTGGCGTTGGCGTTCATGCGCCGCCGGGACGCGCTGATGAACCCGCCGCCGGCCGCTGTCGCCCCGCCCGCTCCGGCCGCGGCTGCTGCGCAGGAGCTGCCGGACGCCGACGCGCTGTGGATGCAGATCGTCAGCGCCTGGCCCGGCACCACGACGGAACTGGAGCAGACGTTCCTCGGCGCGATGGGCGGCCCGCACTACGAGGCGTCTGAGGCGGACCTGGACGCGTTCCTGAAGCTGGTGAAGGCCGGGAGGTTCAACACTCCGGCCCCGGCGGCCCAGGGCAGCGACGAGGTGCCGTTCTGATGGGCTGGCATCTCGGAACCATGATCGCTTTCGACTTGGAGACCACCGGCATCTCCGTAGACGACGACCGCATCGTCACCGGCTGCGTCGCCCTCATCAACGGCACCACCGGCCAGACCGACATCCGCACCCTGCTCGCCGACCCCGGCATCGAGATCCCCGACTCCGCGACCGCGGTGCACGGCATCACCACCGAGCACGCCGCCGAGCACGGCCAGGACCCGGCGCACGTGGCCGAGGCGCTGGCCAACACGCTCATGGCCCGGGTGTTCGACGGCGTGCCGATCGTCGGGTTCAACCTCGCCTACGACCTCACCCTGCTGGACCGGGAGACCCGCCGGCACGGCCTGGAGCCGTTCGGCGAC
>NZ_JBSFPS010000537.1:0-1665 GCF_053588315.1 Streptosporangium sp. NPDC003464
CTCTCTCTCGGGTGGGGTGGGCCCCGCGGCCGGCTCGACCGGGGGAGTCTCAGGGGTGGCAGCAGACGCGACCGGCGCGGGTGCGTGCTCGCGGCCGGCGTAGCGGAAGATGCTCAGGTCCCACGCGTTCTCTACAGGGGCCTTGTCCTTGTCGGTGTCGCGGCGCGGCGCGACCTCGTCCGCCAGACCGGCGGCGACCGCTTCCTCCGCGGACAGCCATGTCTCGGCGCGCATCCGCTCCCGCCAGTCGGCGACGGTGCCGCCGGCGCGCTCGGCGTAGACCGCAGCGATGTTGTCGGACTGGCGGTCCAGCATGGCGGCCATCTCGTGCATGTCGGTGGCGTTGCCGATGCACATGCCTGCGGCGTCGTGGATCATCATCTGGGAGTGGGGCTGCATGACGATCCGGTCGCCGGCCATCGCGATGACGGAGGCGATCGACGCGGCCAGGGAGTCCACGTGCGTGGTGACCCGGGCAGGGTGCGACCGCAACGTGTTCATGATCGCGATGCCGTCGAACACATCGCCGCCCGGAGAGTTGACCCGGAGCGTGATCTCGCTGGCCGAGACGTTCTTGCCTCGCTGTCAGCGGGGATCCGGGTCTCCTCCCACGCCGCGAGCTCAGCTCGGGTGACGCGGGGCTCCCGGCGGCGGAACAGGGCGATCACGACGCACCGCCCTGCGGCTTCGTCCCGGCAGCGTTCATCGCCTGCTCGCGGGCGACGCGCTCCAGCTCAGCGCGGAGCGCCTCGAGGCGGCGCTGGCCGAACTGCGGGACCGCGAGCAGGTCGTCGTCCGTCCGCCGCGCGAGATGCCTCACGGTCGCGATCCCGGCGGTGACGAGTGGAGCGCGCACGTGCCGGGACAGGCCGGGCAACGCATCCCGGATGAGCGCGTCGTGGGACAGGCCGGTCTGGGTGACGAGGTCGCGGATGCTAGTCACTGAGCATCGCCCCACTCGCCGCGCAACGCAGCCTCCACATCCGCGCGGCGGAACCGGGAGTGGCCACCCAGAGTGCGGAAACACGGGATCCGCCCCGCCTTCGCCCACGCGCCGACAGTCTTCGAGCCAACGCGGAACAGAGCGGCGACCTCGGCCGGGGTGAGAACCTCCGGCGAGCTGAGCTTGGGCGCCTTCATCGGGTCCTCCCGGCCTGGCAGCCGCCGTCCACGAGCACCAGCTCGAAACCCGGCGCCACCGTCGTCACTCGCGCCGGCTGGTGAGCCCACACGTCCTGGTAGCGGACACCGACACCACCTGCGGTGACGTGGGCGTTGAGGATGCGGACCGGGTTGCCGTCGTTCCATTCCGGGGTGGAGACGACCAGGCGGGTGTGCAGGTCAACGGCGACCATCAGCCCTCACTCCCCTTCGTGATCTGGTCGACGGGGTACTCCGACGCCAGCAGGTCGAACATCTCCGGCATGCGACCCGCCAGGTACGCGAGCGCCATCCGGCAGTCGTGGTCGGACAGGCTGTTGAGGTAGTGGCGGCGCTCGATCGGGGTCAGCAGCTCAGCCACGGGACACCCCCTGCGCGATGTCGCGCGGCCGGGCGGTCACCGGGTCGGTGGCGTCCATCGGCCAGCAGCTGCCGAGCGACCACACCTCACGGCGGCCGGCGGCGAGCGCCTCGGCGCGGGTGGGCGGGTTCAGGCTGGTGACG
>NZ_JBSFPS010000538.1:0-1657 GCF_053588315.1 Streptosporangium sp. NPDC003464
CGGAAGTGCGTGGGGGCCAGCGCGTTGAGCACCCCGCGGGTGCCGGGGGCGACCCCGGGCCACACCTCGGAGGCGACCGCGTCGCCCGGGTAGTGGTCCTCGCCGATCCTCGTCGAGAGCATCGACTCCACGAGGGCGTCCTCGTCCTCGACCACCGTGCCCGGCTTGACGTACGCGCTCCGCAGGACGTTCCTCGGCGACACCGGGGAGTCGTCGGAGCGGTCCCCGGCCGCCAGCAGCTTCACGAAGTCGGGGTTGGCCGCCCCCGCCCCGCCCCCGACCCCGTCGGGGTGGTTCAGCGCGCCGTCCGGCCCGTGCGTGCCGCCGAAGCCGTACGGCGAGACCGGGTTGACCAGCGTCACGCTCCGCACGGCGGCCGGCCGGTCGCGCAGCGCCTGGAGCACCACGCCACCGCCCATGCTCCAGCCCACCAGGTGCACGCCGTCCAGATCGAGGGCGTCGACCAGCGCGAGCACGTCGTCGGAGTAGTCCCGCAGGCCGCGGGTGGCGTCGACCGGCGCGGGGTCGCTGTCGCCGAAGCCCCGCAGGTCCACCGCGAGCGGCCGGTAGCCGCCCGGCAGGGCCGTCAGCGTGTCCCGCCAGAAGACGGAGCTCGACACGTTCCCGTGCACGAACAGGACCGCCTCGCCCCCGGTCTCGCCGGTCGAAAGCACGTTCTGTGTGATCCGGGCGGTGGGCACCCGCCGGTTGTCCAGGCGCATCGAATGTCTCTCCGTACGGTTCAGCGGGTGGTGGGGGTCTTGGGGGAGTCGTCGGCGGCGCCCAGGGTGGCGAGGTCGCGGCCCCGGGTCTCCCGGGAGACGAACACGGTGATCAGGGTGAGCGCGGCGGCGGCGAGCATGTACAGCATGACCGGGAACGAGGAGTTGTAGGCGCCCAGCAGGGCCACCGCGATCAGCGGGGCCAGGCCGCCGGCGACGATCGAGGCGAGCTGGGCGCCGATCGACACGCCGGAGTAGCGCATCCGCGTGGCGAACAGCTCGGAGAAGAACGCCGCCTGCGGGCCGTACATCGCGCCGTGCAGGATCAGGCCGACCGTCACCGCGAGGGTGACCGCGGCGAAGTTCTTGGTGTCGATCAGCGGGAAGAAGGCGAAGGACCACAGTCCCACCCCGGCCGCGCCGAGCAGGTAGACCGGCCGGCGGCCGAGCCTGTCGGAGAGCGCGCCCCACATGGGGATCGAGAAGAAGTGGATGGCCGAGCCGATCAGCACCGCGTTGAGCACGACGGGCTTGGTCAGACCGGCCGCCTCCGTCGCGTAGACCAGCACGAACGCGGTGAGCACGTAGTAGGAGACGTTCTCCGCGAAACGGGCGCCGATCGCGGTGATCACATCGCGCCAGTGGTACCGGAAGACCTCCACGATGGGCATGCTCGCCCTGGGCTTGGCCTCCGCGACGGCCTGCTGGAAGATCGGCGACTCGCTGATGGACAGCCGGATCCACAGGCCCAGCAGCACCAGCAGGCCCGACAGCAGGAACGGGATGCGCCAGCCCCAGCTCTGGAAGGCGTCGTCGGACTGGACCGCGGCCAGGACCGCGCACGGTGGAGGCGGGCAACGGCCCGGTCGCCATCGCCAAGCGGCCCGAGCGGATCGTCTCGCTGTCGCCCACCGCCACCGAGACCCTGTTCGCCG
>NZ_JBSFPS010000539.1:0-1653 GCF_053588315.1 Streptosporangium sp. NPDC003464
CTGAGATGTGATGCCGAGCCGATTGTGGCGAAGTGGGTGATCCTATGCTGCCGAGAAAAGCCTCTAGTGAGTGTCGTGGCGGCCCGTACCCGAAACCGACTCAGGTGGTCAGGTAGAGAATACCAAGGCGATCGGGTGAACTGCGGTTAAGGAACTCGGCAAATTGCCCCCGTAACTTCGGGAGAAGGGGGGCCTTCGCTGGTGATGGGACTTGCTCCCTGAGCTGGTGGGGGTCGCAGAGGCCAGGGGGAAGCGACTGTTTACTAAAAACACAGGTCCGTGCGAAGTCGTAAGACGATGTATACGGACTGACGCCTGCCCGGTGCTGGAACGTTAAGGGGACCGGTTAGTGGGATTCGTCCCGCGAAGCTGAGAACTTAAGCGCCAGTAAACGGCGGTGGTAACTATAACCATCCTAAGGTAGCGAAATTCCTTGTCGGGTAAGTTCCGACCTGCACGAATGGCGTAACGACTTCCCCGCTGTCTCAACCGCAGACCCGGCGAAATTGCACTACGAGTAAAGATGCTCGTTACGCGCAGCAGGACGGAAAGACCCCGGGACCTTCACTACAGCTTGACATTGGCGTTTGGAACGGTTTGTGTAGGATAGGTGGGAGACGGTGAAGCTGTCACGCTAGTGATGGTGGAGTCATTGGTGAAATACCACTCTGGTCGTTTTGGACGTCTAACTTCGGTCCGTGATCCGGATCAGGGACAGTGTCTGGTGGGTAGTTTAACTGGGGCGGTTGCCTCCTAAAGAGTAACGGAGGCGCCCAAAGGTTCCCTCAGCCTGGTTGGCAATCAGGTGTCGAGTGTAAGTGCACAAGGGAGCTTGACTGTGAGACCGACGGGTCGAGCAGGAGCGAAAGCTGGGACTAGTGATCCGGCGGTGGCTTGTGGAAGCGCCGTCGCTCAACGGCTAAAAGGTACCCCGGGGATAACAGGCTGATCTTCCCCAAGAGTCCATATCGACGGGATGGTTTGGCACCTCGATGTCGGCTCGTCGCATCCTGGGGCTGGAGTAGGTCCCAAGGGTTGGGCTGTTCGCCCATTAAAGCGGTACGCGAGCTGGGTTTAGAACGTCGCGAGACAGTTCGGTCCCTATCCGCTGCGCGCGCAGGAGACTTGAAAGGAGCTGTCCCTAGTACGAGAGGACCGGGACGGACGAACCTCTGGTGTGCCAGTTGTTCCGCCAGGAGCACGGCTGGTTGGCTACGTTCGGAAGGGATAACCGCTGAAAGCATCTAAGCGGGAAGCTCGCCTTGAGATGAGGTCTCCCACCCGTGAGGGGTAAGGCTCCCAATAGACGATTGGGTTGATAGGCCGGAGGTGGAAGCACAGTAATGTGTGGAGCTGACCGGTACTAATAGGCCGAGGACTTGACCACAAAGCATACCTTGTTGGTTTCTGCAGCGCTCTGTCCCTTCGCCGGGTCCGGAGCAGCGCGAGATCAGGGTTGTTGCCCGCGTCCACTATGCGATTCTGAAACAGCGAACACCGCGACATGTGTGTGTTTGACAGTTTCATAGTGTTACGGCGGTTATGGCGAAGGGGAAACACCCGGTTACATTCCGAACCCGGAAGTTAAGCTCTTCAGCGCCGATGGTACTGCACCGGGGACGGTGTGGGAGAGTAGGTCGCCGCCGGACAATC
>NZ_JBSFPS010000540.1:0-1650 GCF_053588315.1 Streptosporangium sp. NPDC003464
CCCCATCTGCAGTTCAGCGATCTTGGCCTTGGCCAGCTCGATGTCCCGCAGGATCGTCGCGGTGGTGGCGATCCAGTCGTCACCGGCGGCCTGCGTCTGCGTGACAGCGGACGCGACCGCGGACATGGTGATGCCGTCGACGTGGCGGATAACGGTGTTGATGACCTTGCGCAGCACCCGGTCGACCTCGTCGCCGGGGCGCGCGTTCCGCTTGATCGCCTCGTCGGTCAGCCTGGTCGCCTGGCCCCACTTGGAGACCGAGGCGAGGGCGGCGGCGCCGTTGGCGGTGACGTCGTGCGGGTACTCGGAGCCGGGGCCGACAGCCTGCGGGCTGCGGGTGTTGAAGATCGGCTCCGACACCTCGTACAGGACGGCGCCACCCGAGGAGCGGAACCGCTGGGTGAGGATCTGGTCGGAGATGAACCGCAGGTCGGCGATCGTCCGGAGACGCCGCTGGATCTGCGTCGGGGAGGCCAGCAGCCGGTGGATGCTGAGCAGATCACCGGACAGGCTCGGAGGAGCCGGCGGGTTAACAGGCATGTTTCAGGGGCTCCTTTACCAGGCCATCCACTGGACCTTGGCGGTGTCGGCCGCCGTGGTCAGGGCGACGCCGATGACGGCGCGGGCGTTGTTGATGTCGCCGGCGGCCGCGCCGGCGGCGACGGCGAGGGAGGCGACGGTTCCGGCGGCGCCGGTGGCGAGCTGCGCGCCGGCGGTGATGGCACCGGAGGCGGTGGACTCGTGGACGGTGCCACGGGCGAACACGGTCAGCCGGGTACCGGAGGCGGCGTCGTGGGCGGCGACGCCGATCCATGAGGCGGAGGAGGCGCCGGCGACGCCGACGGTGCCGTTGCCGGAGACGGCCACCAGCTGGCCGCCGGTGATCGCGGCGGAGGTGGTGACGGTGACCGTCTCGCCGGGGGTGTAGATGGGCAGGTAGTCAGCCACGGCGATCAGGCCTTTCCGGGGACGCTGAACAGGCGGTCGAACTCGTCGTCGACGCTGCTGGTGTCCTCGCTGCCGGGGCGGAAGCCCCACTCATCCGTCTCTCCGCGAAGCCCCAACACCTTGCCTTTCCGCAGGTCCGCGAAGACTCCCAGCCCCGGCCCCGAGGTCCCCGTGACCACGTAACTGCCGTCGTCCGACACCCACGGCCACTCCTCGCCGATCGTGTCCGCCGTGAACTGCCGTGACACGACCCTTTCCTTGCTGTTCAGAGTCCGCTCGACGAACCGCCCATCCGATTTCCGGAAGTAAAGAAAATGCCGCCCATCCCCACTGACCAGGAACGGCGCCCGGGCACCGGCATTGACCGCATTCTTGGGCGCCTTGGCGAGCGCCTCCGGCACCTCCACCACGTCTCCGTTGGTGAGCACCAGTTCCCAGGTCTGTGTGAGCTGCGCGTACGCGATCGTGACCGGTGTGGCAGCCGCCGCAGGCTGTCCGATCAGTGTTACGCCGGTGAGGAGGAATGTCGCGAGAGCTGTACGGAATCTCATGCTTCATGAGATGCCAGAAGTCATCAGAGTGTTGCCGGTTTCGCTTAGCTGACGGGAACCAGTTCCAGCGCGCCGGTGAGCTCGGCAGCCGTTCTCAGCCGTAGGACGAGCGGCAGCAAGGAGATCACTGACCGCCGACGTCACCAGTGGC
>NZ_JBSFPS010000541.1:0-1642 GCF_053588315.1 Streptosporangium sp. NPDC003464
GGTCCACCCACCGCCGTGAACACCAAACCCGTGCCCGCAGCAGCCACTACTGGCGACGCTGGCTCAAGCATCACGAAATCAGGCTGTAGTACTAGTCGGGGCTCTGGTAGCGATGGCGGAAAATCCAACGGATACGCCCCTGACCTGCTCTGCTGATCTTTGATTCGTGATGTTTGGTGATCGTGTGAATGTGCCGGTTTGCTGCGGTATGCCCAGGTCATGCGGTGTGCGCAGGGCGGTGGGCTGAGCGCCGGCCGTGGAAGCGCCGCGGCGGACCTGGGCGCGTGGGTCTGCTCCGAGACGAGTGCGGCCGGACGATGAGGCCACCGGTGGCCCGTAGGTGGGGACGGCGTGGCCTGACGCCGGTGGTGAGGGTGCCGGGCCGCCGTGGACGGAGAAGCTCACACCCCCGACCTGCCCGCTGGGCAGGTGGGCCCCGATCCATCTCGCCGGGCGCCATCGGGCCGACCGGGCCGCACCCGGTCGGCCTCTGGTCCACGTCAGGGTGTGCCGAACCAACTGGAGAGTGCTTCGCGCAGCGCCGGTACGGCGGTGTCGGCGGGTTCGTCGATGGATGTGGCCCAGGCGATGTGGGCGTCCGGGCGGATCAGCAGGGCGTCGGCCGGTCGCCGGCCGGTCTTGGCGGTGTGGACGTCGACGCGCTGCCCCCAGGCGCGGGCGGCCTCGCGAAGGTCGGGGCGGTCGGCGAGGTCGAGCAGGATGGGCCGGGCGGGGTGCAGGAGTTCGGCGACGCTGGCCATGCCCTGGTCGGTGTGCAGGGTGAGGTCGGGCGCGAAGGTGCCGGCCAGGGGGTGGGGGTCCGTGCCGGGCATCGGGTAGCGGATGTCGGCGCCGGCGACCATGGCTCCCATGCGGCGCAACGGCTGCTCGTCGGCGAGCAACTCCTGGAACATCTCGCGGAGCGCTTCGGCCGCCGCGTCGTGCCCGCGCCGCAGCGCGACTTGGGCGCGGGTGTGCAGCATGGTACGGGCGCCGGCGAGGTGGCGTTCGGCGTGGTAGGTGTCCAGCAGGCCGGCCGGCGCCCGGCCGTGCAGGTCGGCGGCCAGTTTCCAGGCCAGGTTGACCGCGTCCAGCAGGCCGGCGTTGAGCGCCACGCCGGTGGCGGGGAACAGGTGCGCCGCGTCGCCGGCCAGCAGGATGCGCCCGTCGCGGTAGCGCTCGGCCTGGCGGGCCTTGAAGGTGAAGCGCGACAGCCGTGTCGATCCTGCCAGGGGCAGGTGCGCACCGAGCACGCGGCGGATGCTGTCCTGCAGTTCGGTCAGGGTCATCGGGACGTCGTCGTCGTACTCGGTGGTCTCGTCCTCGATGGTGTAGAGGGAGACGCTCGGGGCGCCGGGTGCGGAGCCGACGCCGAGCAGGCCCTGGTCCGTGCGGGTGAAGCCCGCGCGGATCGCGCCGAAGCCGGGGACGTCGAGGTCGCCGTTGTCCAGCACGGTCACCGTGTCATGCAGGGTGACCTGGGCCAGCCGGTTGACCTCCGGGTAGGTGACGCCGGGGAAGCCGATGCCGGCCCGGTCCCGGATGCGGCTGCGCGCGCCGTCGCAGCCCACCAGGTAGCGGGCGTTCACCTGGTACGGTCCGTCCGGGCCCCGCACGTCCACCCTCACCCCGGCGTCGTCCT
>NZ_JBSFPS010000542.1:0-1611 GCF_053588315.1 Streptosporangium sp. NPDC003464
CGGTGAGGGCGTCGTGTTCGGCCGGCGTCCCCGCCGCCCGGCCGGGGGGGGGGGACGACCGGCACGGAGGGGACGGGTGGATCGCCGATGGCCGTCTGACGGCTGGAGGGCGCGGCCGGACAGGGAATGACGGGGAGCGGCGAGAGCGCTATGCTCGATCGCCTACAAAGTTTACAAACCCCCCATTAGACAGGAATCTACCAAAGAGATGGAGTCCCGTCAACACGATTCCGGCCGCGCCGGAGCACTGCGCGCCGAGCAGTCCTACGTCACCACCCTCTACGACCGCCTTGACGTCGTCAGGGAGCAGGTCCGCGCCGACCTCGGCCGGATATACGCGCGCGGCGAGTCCGGCGGGCTCCACCAGGCCAGAGTCGAGCGGGAGGTCTCCGCCGGCGAGCACGCCCGCCGCCTGGCCCGGCTGTCCGGGGTCGAGCGCGGCCTGTGCTTCGGAAGGATCGACGACACCGGCGGCGAGACCTGCTACATCGGCCGGATCGGCCTGCGCGACGCCGATCACGACATCATCCTCACCGACTGGCGCGCCCCGGCCGCCCGCGCCTTCTACACCGCCACCCCGGGCGACCCCGGCACGCTGGTGCGCCGCCGCCACCTGCACACCGACGGCCGCACCGTGGTCGACCTCGACGACGAGGTGTTCGACCTGGAGCGCCTCAGCGACGGCGACCGCCGCACGCTGGTCGGCGAGGCCGCGCTCATGGCCACCCTGCGGCGCAGCCGTACCGGGCGGATGAACGAGGTCGTGGCCACCATACAGACCGAGCAGGACCGGGTGATCCGGTCCGGCCTGCCGGGTGCCCTGGTGGTCCAGGGCGGTCCCGGCACGGGCAAGACCGTCGCCGCGCTGCACCGGGCCGCCTTCCTGCTGTACGCCCACCGCGCCGTCCTGGAGCGGCGGGGCGTGCTGGTGGTGGGCCCCAACACGCTGTTCTCCCGATACATCGGCCAGGTGCTGCCCTCCCTCGGCGAGACCGACGTGGTGCTGTCGGCCGTCGGCGAGCTGTATCCCGGTGTGCGCGCCACCGCGACCGACGACCCGCCCACCGCCGTGGTCAAGGGCGACCTGCGGATGGCCGAGGTGATCGCCACGGCGCTCCGCGACCGCCAGCGCGTCCCCGACGGCGGCCTGGAGGTCCCGGTCGTGCTGCGGACCTCGGTGCGGAGCGGGGTGGAGGTCGTGGTCGAGCGGATGACGCTGCGGGTGGACCACACCGCCTGCGAGGCCGCCCGGGACCGGGCCAGGGCCGCCCGACGCCCGCACAACGTGGCCCGCAAGCTGTTCCTCGTCTCCATGCTCGGCGCGCTCGCCCTGGACGAGGCCGCCCAGCTGGACCGGCCGATGGACGAGGAGGACCTGCGCCACGCCCGCAAGGTCCTGTGGGCGCAGCCGTCCGTGCGCGAGGCACTGGACGCGCTGTGGCCGCGGCTCACCCCCGAACGCCTGATCGCCGACCTGCTCGCCGACGCCGACGCGCTCGCCTCGGCCGCGCCCGGCCTGTCGCGGGCCGAGCGGGCGAGCCTGCTGCGGCCGTACGGCAGGCCGTGGACGGTCGGCGACGTCCCGCTGCTGGACGAGGCCGCCGAGCTCCT
>NZ_JBSFPS010000543.1:0-1596 GCF_053588315.1 Streptosporangium sp. NPDC003464
ACGGCCACGGGGCTCTTGTCGACGGCGGCCGCGATCTCCTCGTAGCCGACGTCGAAGACCTCACGCAGCACGAAGACGGCGCGCTCGGTCGGCGACAGCGTCTCCAGGACGAGCATCAGCGCCATCGACACGCTCTCGGCGAGCTCGGCGTCCTCGGCCACGTCCGGTGCGGTGAGCAGCGGCTCGGGCAGCCAGGAACCGACATACGTCTCCTTGCGGCGCTTCATGGTGCGCAGCCGGTCCAGCGAGCGTCGGGTGGCGATCCGCACCAGGTAGGCGCGCTGGTCGTGCACCTGCCCTACATCGACCTTGATCCACCGCAACCAGGTCTCCTGCAAGACGTCCTCGGCGTCGGCCGCCGAGCCGAGCATCTCGTAGGCGACGGTGAACAGCAGGTTGCGGTGAGCGAGGAATGTCTCGGTCGCCTCGGTGGCGCGGTCCATCAGGCCACCACCAGCCATCGGCTCGGCTGCGCCCGTCTTTGCATCCCTGCGCTCGTTCATACCTGGCTCCTGCCTGTTCACCCGCAGCTCCTGCTCCATGCATAAGGCGCCGGTGCCCACCGTTGTGTGACACCCGTGTTCGGTGACACACGTCACATGGCCGCACTGTCACAAAGTCCGGGGCGCCGGCGCCTCATGGTCGTCAGAACGTCGTGCGGACGATGCGCGCGGCACACAACTCCCCGAGTCGATCGCCTCGGCCGGTTGCGTGGTGACCGCCGCGCAACCGCCACCGAAGAAGGAACGGAAAGACATCATGAGCAAGGTCTGGTTCGTCACCGGTTCGTCCCGCGGCCTCGGCCGCAACTTCGTCGAGGCCGCCCTGTCGCGTGGCGACCAGGTGGCCGCAGCCGCCCGGGCCGCCGCGAGCCTTGACGAGCTGGTCGCCGCCCACGGCGAGGCGGTGCTTCCGCTGGAGCTGGACGTGACCGACAAGGCCGCCGTCTTCGAGAGCGTCAAGCAGGCCAGGGAGCACTTCGGCCGGCTCGACGTCATCGTGAACAACGCCGGCTACGCCCAGGTCGGCGCGGTCGAGGAGCTGACCGAGCAGGATCTGCGCGACCAGCTGGAGACCAACCTGTTCGGCGCGCTGTGGATGATCCAGGCCGCGCTGCCCCACCTGCGCGAGCAGGGCTCAGGGCACATCATCCAGCTGTCCTCGGCGGCAGGGCTGATGGCGATGCCGCTCAGCGGCGCCTACAGCGCCTCCAAGTGGGCGCTGGAAGCCCTGAACGAATCCCTCGCCCAAGAGGTCGCCGGCTTCGGCATCAAGGTGACCATCATCGAGCCCGGCGGCTTCGCCACCCGCTCCGGCAAGAACCCCGACCCGCTCGACAACGGCCACATGGCCGAGCCCGACCCGATCTACGACGGCCTCCGCCGGCGCATCGCCGCGTTCGCGGGCAAGCAGCCCGCCGGCGACCCGGCCGCCGCGGCCCAGGCACTCCTCAAGATCGTCGACGCCGACAACCCGCCCCTGCGGATCCTCTTCGGGCAGGGCTTCTACCCGATGCTCCAGCAGGTCTACGCCGACCGGCTCAAGACCTGGGCCGACTGGCAGGACCTTTCGGCAGAGGCTCACGGCAACCTCGAT
>NZ_JBSFPS010000544.1:0-1593 GCF_053588315.1 Streptosporangium sp. NPDC003464
GTCCGAAGGTAGAGCAACCGGACGAGACCCCAAGATCCAATGAGACTTTTCTTCACGGGTTCAAGGCGGCCCGCCCCTGGCGGGCCGCTGGTGTCCGCGGGCCGGGCTGCGGCTCTCCGGCCGGTCCCGGCCCGCGACGCCCAGGCCCTTGGCGGCGGTTGCCGAAAGAATCCAGGATGGGACATCAGGTGACGGCGCTTCACGGCGCCGAACTGGTCGACGCGTTGCCGAAAGAACGGAAGGGCCTTGGAGCTCAGAGCGCGCTACCTACTGGCCGCGGCCGCCGCCGTGGTCGTCCTGACGTTGACCGCCGCCATGGACGGCATGGGGCTGGGCGTTCTTCTCTGCGGGATCGCTGTGCTCTTCTTCCTGGTGTGCGCGTTCAGAGCGTGATCGTTGCCGAAAGAATCCCAGGCGGTCCGGGCATACCCAGGACATGAGCAACGACAAGCCCACGCCGTGGGACGACAGCGCCAAGGCGCGGATCATGTCCAAGGCTGCGAAGGACCCGACCAGCCCCAGCGCCACGAGTCGTCTGGACCGCAAGGCCCGATCAGGCGCAGACAAGAACGCTCACCAGAGAGGCCAGGGCAAGAGCGGCAAGGGTCACTGATTGCCGAATTGTTCTTACAGGGGGTCAAGGACGGCCCGCGCCCGGCCCGGCCCACCGCGCGCTCCGGCGGACAGGCAGCCGGGCATGCGGCCTGGGGCCGGTCCCGGCCGCCGCCAAGCGCGCTCCGTCCCGCTCTCAGGGGCCGTCCAGCACCCGAAAACAGCAGCTTTGAAGCTCACCGCAGTCTCGGACTGCGTCTGGTGCCGGACGAGCTGTGGGAGCCGTTGGTGCCGCACTATCGACTACCGCGGCAGGGCGGCGGGCCGCCACCGATGGAAGGTCGAGCGCACCCTCGCGTGGCTGCTCGGCTACCGTCGCCTCACCATCCGCTATGAGTGCCACGGCAACCTGTTCGCCGCCCCCCTCACCTGCGCAGCTGCCCTCACCTACAGAAAGAAGCTCGCTCAAATCATCATTTAGAGGTCGTCACATTTGGTACTAGGTTCTGTTTTGTGGATCACTGAACGTTGAATGGCGGGCCCGCGTCTTGGGTCTCGCTGGGTCTTCGCGCTGCGCGCGCATCACGCTCGGACTGTGTCTGATTGGAGCTTCGCCCCAAACCCCAGGTGAGGGGCCCGACCGACCCTGAACGCGATGGCCGCTGGCGCGATCACCGCCAGGTGCCAGGCGGCATCGTCTGGAAGATCCGCACCGGCGCCGACTGGCGCGACATCCCCGAGCGGTACGGCCCCTGGCAGACCGTCTGCCAGCGCTTTCGCCGCTGGTCGGCCGACGGCACCTTCGCCCGGCTCCTGGAACACGTCCAGGTTCACGACGACGCCGCAGGCCAGGTGGACTGGTCGGCGGTCTGTGTGGACTCCACCATCGTGCGCGCTCACCAGCACGCCGCAGGAGCCCGTAAAGGGGGAGCCGTGACGGGACGCACGGGCAGCAATCAGCCCAGATCCATCAGGGCCGACAGGCGCTCGGGCGCTCGCGCGGCGGACTGACCACCAAGATCCACCTGGCCGTCGACGGAC
>NZ_JBSFPS010000545.1:0-1589 GCF_053588315.1 Streptosporangium sp. NPDC003464
CTTGAGGAGCCACGCGCCGTAGCAGGCGCGCAGGATGCTGCGGGCGCGTGCCTGCGCTCGTCGGCCGCACCGGCCTGGACCGGCTCCGGCGGGCGCCGGTCCGCTCCGGCGGCGCGCGCCACCTTGCGGACCGCCTCGATCAACTGGTCGCAGTCCTCGATCGAGAGGCTGGAGGACAGGGGGACGTCGACCGCCTGCTCCATGTGGCGCGTGGTGTCCGGCAGCAGCGCCTTGATCTCCTTGACCTCCTCGGCGCCGAACAGGAACCGCCAGTTCCAGAAGACCCGCGCGTTGGCGTCCTCGTCGGAGCCGAGGTTGCGCGCGTCGATGCCCTCGCAGCACAGCGCGCGGGCGAACCATTTGGCGTCCCCGCCCGGGACACGGAAGATGAACGCCTCTCCGAGGTAGGCGCCGGGTGCCACCGGCTGCCGGATCTCGATCTCGGTGAGGTCCGAGAGCGCCGCGGCCACGTAGTCGTAGTTGCGGCGGAAGCGCTCCAGGCGGACCGGCAGCCGGCGCAGCTCGGCGCGGAGCAGGGCCGCGCGGATCTCGTCCATACGGAAGCTGAGCAGCGGCAGGTCGAGGTCGGTGGCGATCGGCGGCTCGCCGTCCGGGAAGTGCCGCCGGACGCGCCCCTCGTAGGCGCCCGAGAGCACGACGGCGCGGGCGAAGAGCACGCTGTCGTCGGTGACCAGGAAGCCGCCCTCGCCGCAGTTGAGCGACTTGTCGGACTGGGTGCTGAAGGCGCCCGCGAGACCGAAGGTGCCGAGTTTGCGGCCCTGCAGCTCGACGCCGAGGGCCGGCACGGCGTCCTCGAACACCGGCACGCCCATCTCCGCCGCCAGGCGCGTCAGCCCCTCCATGTCGGCGGCGAAGCCGCGCATGTGGACCACCAGGATCGCCTTGATCTCGGGTGTCCAGCGGCGGCGGAGGTCGTCGAGGTCCATGCGGAGGTTCTCGTCGACCTCCACCAGGAGGGGCTTGCAGCCGGCGAGCACGATGGCGCTGGGCGTGGCGACGAAGGTGAAGCCGGGGCAGGCGATCAGGGAGCCCGGCGGGATCCCCGCCGCCATGATGGCGAGCGCGATCGCGGTGGTGCCGCTCGACACGGCCAGCGCGTGCTTGCTGCCGAAGTAGCGGCACAGCTCCTCTTCGAACCCGCCGCACTCGGTCTCCCGGTGGGCTCGATAGTCGTAGCGGAAATAGAGGTGGCTGCGGATGGCGCGCAGCGCCGCTTCCTCGTCTTCGGGATGGACGAAGACGGCTCCCTTGTCGTAGGTCGGCCAGGGCGTGCGCCGGACCGGGTCGCCGCCGTGTACGGCGAGCCGCGCGTCCCCGGCTCCGCCGGGCTCCCGGACCAACCCGGCAAGCGCCGGACTCTCCATTTTTCCGTCCACCGTCGGGCTCCTTGTTACTGGCGTTATCGGCTGGGTTCTCTCGTTGGCGGCATTTGGGCAGGCGTGGTCACCGCACCGGCGCGGCTGTGGTCGCGGCCGCATCATGGTCACCGTCCGCGCCGAGGCCTACGACTACTTCAACATTGAGCCGATCGAACTCGCCGTCATCGAAGACCTGCCCAAGCACGCCCA
>NZ_JBSFPS010000547.1:0-1574 GCF_053588315.1 Streptosporangium sp. NPDC003464
CCCGGCGGGACGGCGGCCGGGCCTCCGCCGGGGCGGGGACGTGCGGGCCCGTGGCGTTCGCTTCGCCCTTCACGGGCGCTCTCCTACCCCTCCGTCCGTCCGGCTTATCCCCATGTTCACCGACGAACACTTGACCGTCCCGCGGCCCGGCCCGCCGCGCCGACCGGGTTGTCAGGCGCCGACAATCTCCCCCCGCGAATTGCTGACGCCCCCACAAGCGCCCGCCCGCGCCCGCCTGTAGCGTTCTCGCCTGAACGGATTCCGGTCGCCGGCGCGCCCCGCTCTCCCCCGCCGACCACAGCGGCCGGTCCCGCGGCGCGAGCTCACGGAAGTGCCCATCGACCGAGAGGACGGCGACACCGTGCGCGCACCTTCCATGAAGTCCGTCATGCCGCTCGCCGCGGCCACCGTGCTGCTGACGGCCCTCGCGGGCCCCGCCTCCGCCGCCCGGTCGGCGCCGGCGCGCGAGGTGCTCCTGGTGGGCAACGCGCAGGGCGGGACGGTCAGCTTCGTCGACAGCGCCACCTACCGCAACCTGGGCTCCTTCGACGCGGTCCCCGATCTGGACGAGCGCCTGAGGGCGATGAACCCGGTCGAGCGCGCCGGCTACGAGGCGGTCAACCGGATCCAGGGATACCGCAAGCTCGTCGACGACATGGCGCTGTCCCCCGACGGGCGCACCCTGTACGTCTCCCGCGGCAACCTGTCCGACGCGGTGGCCTTCGACATCGCCGGCCGGAGGATGCTGTGGCGCTACAAGATCGAGGGCTTCAAGGCCGACCACGCGGCGCTCTCCGCCGACGGCAGGCACTTCATCGTGTCGGCGACGACCGCCTCCGCGGCGCAGGTGATCGACACCGCCACCGGCGCGCTCGTCACCGACATCCCGACCGGGACCTATCCGCACGCCAACGACTACTCCCCCGACGGCAGGTTCCTGTACAACTCCAGCATCGGCGTCACCTCCCTGCCCAGGGCGCTGAACGCCCTCAAGGGCGGCAGGCAGCTCACGGTCGTGGACGCCGCCACGCTCAAGGTGATCAGGAAACACACCTTCGAGTACGGCATCCGCCCCGCGGTGTTCACTCCCGACAACAGGACGATGTACGCCCAGTTCTCCTATCTCAACGGCTTCGCCGAGGTCGACCTGGTCACCGGGAAGATCACCCGGAAGGTCGAGATGCCCTTCAGCGAGGCGGGCGGGAGGCTCTCGGCCGACGACTACCCGCAGAACTCCGCGCACCATGGCATGGCGATGTCGGGCGACAACGGCAAGCTCTGCGTGGCGGGCACGATCGACGACTACGTGGCGATCGTCGACCGTCCCGGGCTGACCACGCGGGGCTACGTGCACTACGACGCCGGCAGCCTGCCGTACTGGGCGACCACCGGCGCCGACGGCCGGCGCTGCCTCGTGTCGCTCAGCGAGAAGGACGTGATCTCGGTCGTGGACTACGACACCGCGCGCGAGGTGGCCCGGGTGCCGGTCGGGGACTTCCCCCAGCGTGAGCGGCCGGGACAGGTCCCCGAGGATGTGATCGGCTCCCTGGACCCCGCCGCGGGCTGACGGCTCG
>NZ_JBSFPS010000548.1:0-1561 GCF_053588315.1 Streptosporangium sp. NPDC003464
GCCGGCGCCAGCGGCTTCCTGCTCAAGGACGCCGGCCCGGCCGAACTCCTGCACGCCATCCGGGTGATCGCCGCCGGAGAGGCGCTGCTCGCACCACGGATCACCCGGCGCCTCATCGGCCAGGTCACCGCCCATCGAAGAGCCGCCCAGGCCGCGCAGGACCGGCTCGCGGTGCTGACCGAGCGCGAGCGTGAGGTGCTGGCCCTGGTGGGCCGGGGGTTGAGCAACGACGAGATCGGCGGGGAGTTGTTCCTCAGCCCGGCCACCGCGCGCACCCATGTCAGCCGCGCGATGGCGAAACTGGGCGCGCGCGACCGTGCGCAGCTGGTCGTCATCGCCTACCAGACCGGCCTGGTCAGCCGCTGACCACTGGAACACCGTCATCCATCCGGCCGGCAGACGGCCAATCCGGGGTGTTCGGCGCAGCTGGTCCACTCGCCTTCGAGGTTGAGGAACGAGCGGACCAGCCGTGGGCGTTGAGAACGATCATGGACTGCGGGCGTCCGCGTCAGGCCTGGAGGACTTCGGTGACCGTGTCGGCCATGGCCTGAGCTCCGGCGTCGTTGGGGTGGATGTGGTCGCCGCTGTCGTAGTCGGGGTGCAGGGCGGCCGGTGCGGCGGGGTTGCGCAGGGCGCGGTCCAGGTCGGCGACGGCGTCATATGCCCGAGTGGAGCGGATCCACTGGTTGAGCTGCCGCCGGGCCTGTTCGCTCTGGGGGCTGTCGAAGCCGGGGGAGGCGGCTGCGGCGCCGCTGAAAGGGGTGTAGGCGCGCCACTTGTGCACGTACAGGAGGTGCTCGCCGGTCCCGTCGACGCTGAAGCGCAGACTCAGCGAGGCGTCAGGCGTCAGGCGGCAGCTCGGGCTGGGCCAGGACCTGCGCCGGTCCGCCTGCCACGGGGACGCGTCCGACGGTGTGCCCAGAGGCGTAGATCAGCGTGCTGCCGTTGTCGTACAGGACCCGAGGACGCCATGGGCGAGGGCGGCGGGACCACCGTGAGCGACGGCGGGGGCGGGGACGCCGGGGGCTGCGGCGGGCGGGCGGTGGAGTCGCAGGTCCTGTCTCGGGCCGCCGTCACCGCGCTGGGCGGGGCCGGATACGATCACGTGTATGGATCATGTCGCGGTACGGGAGTTCGTGGACGGCTGGGTGTCGGCATGGAACGCCCATGACCTGGATGCGTTGCTGGCTCACTTCGCGGAGGACGTGACATTCCGTTCGCCGGTCGCGGCGCAGCTCGTCGGGGGCGATGGGACCATCCACGGCAAGGCGGCGCTGCGCGCCTACTGGGCGGAGGGGCTGCGGCGCATCCCCGACCTGCGCTTCGAGGTGCTCAACTCCTACGTCGGTGTCGACTGCCTGGTCATCAACTACCGCAACCAGAAGGGCGGCCTGGTCAACGAGGTGCTGATCTTCGACGGCCCGCTGGTGGCCGAGGGGTACGGGACGTATCTCGGCGACGACGCGGGCGGCACCGGCACCGAAGGCTCCCTGCTTCCCGTCTGGTCGTTCCCTGCCCCGGCCTGGCCCGGCGACTACCCCCTCTGAGGAGGTCATCGTGG
>NZ_JBSFPS010000549.1:0-1552 GCF_053588315.1 Streptosporangium sp. NPDC003464
TGGTCGGCGTAGACGGCGACGCTGGCCAGTCCGGCGTCCTTGCAGGCGCGGGCGATCCGCACGGCGATCTCACCACGGTTGGCGATCAGGACCTTCTGCACCGACGTCGTTCCCTTCCGTACATGTGCGAACAAGGGGCCGGTGGGCCTCCAAGGGAGTTTAAACGCCCGCACAGCGGCCGGGGCCGGGGCCGTCCTTCGGTGCCGGCGGGCCTTCATGGGAGTGTAAGCGCCCCCTGATCGCCGGGCACGGCTGGGTCCTACCTGCCGAGGTACGCGCCGCCGTTGACGTGGACGACCTGGCCGGTGATGTGCCGGGCCTCGGGGGAGGCCAGGAAGCTCACCGTGGCCGCGACGTCGTCGGGCGTGCCGGGGCGCCCGTTCCTGGTGCTCTCCACCCGGCGCCGCACCCCCTCCTCGGTGAGGCGGCCGCGGAAGAACTCGGTGTCCACGATCAGGCCGGGGGAGACCACGTTGGCGGTGACGCCGCGCGGGCCGAGCTCGGCGGCCAGATCGGCGGTCCACGCCTCCACGGCGGCCTTGGCCGCGCCGTACGAGCCGGAACCGGTGCCCCGGGCCGCGATCGAGCCGACCGTGACGATCCGGCCGTGGTCGGCCAGGCGGGGGGTCAGCGCGCTGGTGACCAGCACGGCCGACATCAGGTTGGCGTTGAGGTTGGCCCACCAGCTCTCGGCCACGTCCATCAGGTCGTCGCCGGGCGCGCGGTCCAGGTTGGTGTTCCCGCCCGCGTTGTTGACCAGCACGTCGACCCGGGCCGGCAGCCGGTCCAGGGCCTCGCCCACCGCGACCGGGTTGGCCGCGTTGAACGCCACGTAGGAGAGGCCCAGCCGGTCGGCCGTCTCCTTGAGCACCTGTTCCCGCCGTCCGGTGATGGTCACCCGGTCCCCCCGCGCGGCGAACGCCGCCGCGACGGCGGCGCCGATCCCGGTGCCTCCGCCCGTCACCACAATCTCACGCACTGTCCATGACTCCTCACGTCACAGAAAATCAAGGTGAAAAGGAACGTTAGCTTCTCCGGACGTCCGGGAAGGTCCATAGCCGCTCGGCATAATCCCGGTATCACTGTGATCCACTCGCCTATCGTGATTTCGTTTGGTGAGCCCCCCGACACCGATCCCGAAGGAGACTGGCATGAGCCAGAACTTGCTCGGCGGCAATCCCGCGGAAATGCAGCAGATGGCCACCCAGTTCACCCAGCAGGCAGACCAGGTGCGGGCCACCATGGCCGCCCTCGACCGGGAGGCCGGCAAGGTCGGCACCGCCTGGACCGGTCCCGGCGCCCAGCGGTTCACCGAGGCGTGGCAGAACTACCGCGCCGCCTTCCAGCGCATGTCCGAGGAGCTCGCCGAGGCGTCCCGGGTCATCAACACCTACCGCGGCAACATCGAGTCCGCCACCCGATAGCCGGACCGCCGAGACGCCCCGGCCCGGGTGGGCCGGGGCCGACCAGGATCTCCACGCAGGAGTCGGAGAAGGCCAGCATCCAGGCCCGCGCGGCGGCGTCCTGCGTCCCCGCGGCGCCCTCGCGCGCC
>NZ_JBSFPS010000550.1:0-1552 GCF_053588315.1 Streptosporangium sp. NPDC003464
CACCCATGATCCCGATCTCTACAAGCAGCGCAACGCGGCCGAACGCTGCATCAACCGGATGAAGGAGTGGCGTGGGCCGGCCTTCCGGTCCGACAAGACACCTGACAGCTATCTGGCCGGTCTGCATCCACGCGGAGCCGTCTTATGGATCCGAAGCCTCCGACCAGCCTGGAGATCCGAACTCCGTACAGGCTCCAGGCGGCTACGCGAGCGCCTTCTCGGCGGACGCATCTGACGTGGCGGCCAGGCGGCGTTTGCGCTTGGGCAGGCCGAAGGTCGGGTGCGAGATGCCCCACAGCGAGATCTTGAGGATGCCCGCCTTGATGTGGGCGGCCTTCCGGCCGCCCACATACTTCGGCTTTGCTCGCGCTTCGTCGTCGACTGTCTGCAGGATCCCGTCCTGCCGCCCGAGGCTGATGTGGTTGCCCAGGTAGACGAGCTTGCTGTTCGCAATCTTGCGGCCGGTCAGATGTCCCACGATCGCGTCCGTGGCCTGTCGGCCGGTGTAGCCGGCCGAGGCGCAGGACATCGGCAGCGGCCGGCCGTTGTCGCCGATGGCGTAGGCGCTGTCGCCGGCGGCGTAGACGTTAGGGTGCGAGACCGACCGCATGGTGTGATCGACGACGATCTGACCGTTCTCGGCGACCTCCAGCCCGCCGGCGGCGGCGATGGGGTTGACCGCGAACCCGGCCGTCCACACGGTCGCGTCGGACGCCAGGGCGGTGCCGTCGGCGCACAGCACCCGCGTCGCTTCGACGGCTTCGACGCTGGTGTGCTCCAGGACGGTGATGCCCAGCCGGTCGCAGGCCTGGCGTAGGTGGCTGCGGGCTCCGGCGGAGAGCCGGGCGCCCAGCTCGCCGCGGGCGATCAGTGTCACCGACAGGCCGGGCCGGGATTCGGCGATCTCGGTGGCGGTCTCGATGCCGGTCAACCCGTCGCCGACGACCAGCACACTCCCGTCTTCGCCCCGCCTGCTCAGGCTGTCCAGGCGCTCGCGCAGGCGCAGCGCCGAGGGTCGGCCGGCGATGTCGAAGGCGTGCTCGGCCACGCCGGGGACGCCGCAGTCGTCGCCGTGGCTGCCGAGCGCGTAGACAAGCGTGTCGTAGCCGAGCTCGCCGCCGTCGGCGTCGGCGTCGGCCACGGCGACGATCTGGCGCTCGGGGTCGACGGCGGTGACACGGGCCAGGCGCAGCCGTATCCCTGTGCCCGCGAAGACGTCGGCGAGCTTTGGAGCCTCGATCTCCTGGCCGGCCGCGAGCTGGTGCAGTCGCAGCCGCTCGACGAAGTCCGGCTCAGCGTTGACCACGGTGATCTCGGTGTCCGCCGGGGACAGCCGGCGGGCCAGGTTCCCGGCCGCGTAGGCCCCGGCATAGCCGGCGCCGAGTACGACGATGCGGTGCTTCATGTGTTGCTCCTGTCGGTTCGCTTGCTCCTGGTGATTTGACTTCACCGATTCTCTTGATCGAGGTTGCCGTGAGCCTCTGCCGAAAGGTCCTGCCAGTCGGCCCAGGTCTTGAGCCGGTCGGCGTAGACCTGCTGGAGCATCGGGTAG
>NZ_JBSFPS010000551.1:0-1545 GCF_053588315.1 Streptosporangium sp. NPDC003464
GGCAGTGACCGCGCTGGCCGCCGTCCGGGCGCTGTTCGCCGCGCGTATGGCCGTGCTCGGGCCGGCGCATCTGCGTGCGCAGCGGAAGCGGACCGCTGCGGCGTGCCGGGCGTGGGTGGAGTACCGCACCTCCTGATCCCAGACACGCAGAAACGGCCCCGCCCTCCGGGGAGGACGGGGCCGTTCTGTCGCAGGCTAACCCTCTCGGGCTGCCCTCACGGTACGCCTGCGGGCGATGATCTGGCTACAGCGGACTAGCGTCGCCAGTGGCCGCCGCTGCACGTGTAGGTCCGCCCGTTGGTACCGATCCCGACCGCGCCAGGATCACCACAGAACGCGCCCGGGTGCACGCCAGAGATCGGCTGCTCAACCTCAGGTTCCGGCTCTGGTTTCGGCTGAGGCTTGGGCTTCCGCTTGCCTTTATCCGGATCCTGATCGTCGATATCGCTGGCCCGCTTCACGCCGTCGCCGTCAGCGTCGTTGTCGACCTTGTCTTCGATGCCGTCCTCATCGAGGTCGTCCACCAGCTTCATTGAAGGCGAGGGGTCTGGCGATGACACTGCTGGCGGGGGTGGGACTACGGTGTCGGTGTCGTCGCCGCTGAACAGGGCGTTGCAGCCCGCGACGACCAGGGCCAGCGCCACCAGTAGCAAACAGCCACACCCTGTGGACTCGTTGGTCTTCTTGCGGCTAGGCATAAGCATCACCGGAGGGGATTGTCACAGTTACTCACTGTGGCGGCGGTGCTTGCGGGGGCGCAACCGGAATGCGAAAGAGCGCCGCCCACCCGAAGGTGGACGGCGCTCTCTGCTGTCTGGGTGGGGCCCCGAACGAAGTTTGTCCGCAACACCCGGGACCCCACAACTTCAGGCTACCGCTGCGACATCGGCAGGTCGGGGCGCGACGTGTGCCGAGCCTGGTAGCCCACGATCGCGGCGATCGCCGTCGGAAGCAACGGCGCGATCAGCGCCTGTACCCACCCGGGCAGGAAGTCGATCAGCGACAGATCGCCCTTGATCAGCTCCAGAATGAGCAGCAGCGCCGAGCAGGCGAGGTAGATGCCCACTGTCATGGCCTTCACCTTGGCCTCGACCGGCTTGCTCGTCGTGATGGGATCTCCGTGCATGCGCCCCTCCTCAGGGACAGGCCCGCCAGAGACGGCGGGACGATTCATCTGTGGCGCCATCAGATGCAGCACCACGGCCTGGTCGATCACGGCGCGGGATCAGCTGGCGGCCGCCAGGACCACGTCGACTCCCACGTCGCCTCATCCACGGACCCGGTGACAGGCAGACCGACAGCGCGCTGCCAGCTGCGGCACACCGACCGGGACTGCTCGCCGTACCAGCCGTCCACGTCGATGCGCCAGCCGCGCCGAGCGAGCCGGGCCTGCCACGCGCGCACGTCCTCGCCGTGCATCATCGGATCCGCCAGCTCGAGCACGCGGCCCGGCCACAGGGCGACCCCGTCTTTGACGACGACCTCGATCGGTTTCTCCACAGGCTCCGGCCGGTGCGCGCCCGCCTTCACCCACCGGTACAGCCG
>NZ_JBSFPS010000552.1:0-1533 GCF_053588315.1 Streptosporangium sp. NPDC003464
CTTCAGCCGGGGCGAGAGCGGCCCCGACATCACCTGGGCGAACTGGGGCTTGCCCAGGGAGTCCGGTCCGGCCGGGACGTACTGGCGGGTGGTGACCCTGACCCCGCCGCTGCTGACCCCGGCCGAGTGCGCGAGCGTCTCCGGGCTGTACGAGGAGGCCGGACTCTTCCGCTCCACGGTCGACATGGCCCGCTACCGGTTCGGATCCGGGCAGTACCGCTACTTCGACAGCCCGTTCCCCGACCTGGTGCAGCGGCTGCGGCAGGCGTTCTATCCGCGGCTGCTGCCCATCGCCCGCGACTGGGCCGCCAAGCTCGACAGGAGCGCGCCCTGGCCCGACAGCCTGGACGAGTGGCTGGAGATGTGCCACGCGGCGGGACAGACCAAGCCCACGCCGATCCTGCTGCGCTACCGCCAGGGCGACTGGAACGCCCTCCACCGCGACCTGTACGGCGACCTCGTCTTCCCCCTGCAGGTCGTCATCGGCCTGGACGAGCCCGGCGTCGACCACACCGGCGGGGAGTTCCTGATGGTCGAGCAGCGGCCCCGCGCCCAGTCCCGGGGCACCTCGACGCTGCTGCGGCAGGGCCACGGCCTGGTCTTCACCACCCGTGACCGCCCGGTGGAGTCGGCGCGCGGCTGGTCGGCCGCCCCGGTCCGCCACGGGGTCAGCACCATCCGCTCGGGCACCCGTCACACCCTGGGCCTGGTCTTCCACGACGCCGCGTGAAGGGGGACGGTCACCGTACGGCCCGCCGGCCCGCGACAGGTCCGGCCCCGCACGTCGCCGGGCGCCGGCAGGCGCCCCTACAGGGAGCACACGACATGACAATCATCGCGGGCACCGGAAGAGCCACCCGGCCGCGTTCACCCCTGGTCCGCCCCCTCCCCGCCGCGCGGGCGGCGGCTCCGGCGCAGCCGGCCGGGCACACCGCCGCCGAGGTGGCGGCGCTGGTGGAGCAGCTGACAGCGGCCCGGCCGCGGATCGAGACGGTCACCGTCGGCCACGGCCGCGACGCCGCCTCCCGGGCCGCGGCCCAGGCGTTCGTCCGGAGCTGGGAGGCCGCGGGCGGGACCGTGCCGGCGGTCGTCGACTGGCCCGAGGAGGCCGCGTCCTGGCTGCGCCCGGCGCGGCGGTTCGCCGCCGGCGATCCCGACGCGTGGGTGGTGGCCGGCGCCGCGCTGGGATGGGCGCAGATGAGCCGCCGGCTGCGGCACAGCACCGGCTGGCAGCCGCGGCGCACCTACGCCTTCGCCTGCCTGGGCGACGTGCGGGTCGTGGAGCTGGCCGGGCCGGCCACGCTGGAGGACATGCGCGGGGTGGCGGCGGACGGCAGCACCTGGCGGATCGGCCGCGGCCTGATCACCTACTACCCGCACCCCGACGAGGGCCCCCGATGACCGGGCCGGCCCGCCGCTCCCGGGTGCCCGCCGCGTCGCGGCCCCGGGCCGTGGCATATACGAGCCCCGGGGGAGGGGCTGGGGACAATTCCCGGAGAGGGGCCGCTGGGACGATTACCGTCACTCGTCGTG
>NZ_JBSFPS010000553.1:0-1465 GCF_053588315.1 Streptosporangium sp. NPDC003464
GTTGCAGGGGCGGATCGCCTCCTCGATCCCGTGCGATTGGCGGGTGTGCGGGGAGAACCTCTACGCGCGGCACTCGATCGGGTACCAGGACCTGGGGCGCCGGCCGAACGCCTGGCCGCGGCGGCGTCGTCCAAGAGCCTGGCGGCGTGCTCGTGGTCTCCGGCCAGGGAGTGCGCGCCGGCCAGCCCTTCCAGGGCGAGCGCGATCGCGCGGGGGTCGCCGGTGGCGCGGGCGATGGCGTGCCCCTCCGAGTGCAGGGCGAGGGCGGTGCCCGCGTCGCCGCGCTGCTCGGCGACGAAACCGAGCTCGGCCAGGGCCAGGGCGGTGCCGGGGTTGCCCTCCAGCCGCCGCATCCAGCCCAGCCACCTGCGCAGATGGGCTTCGGCGGCGTCGAGCCTGCCCTGCCGTCTGGCTCCCAGGGCGAGACCCATCTCGGCGAACTCCTCGGCCGGCCGGTTGGCCTGCTCGGCCGCCAGCCGCCGGGCGCGCTCGTGGAACTCCCGCGCGCCGTCGTGGTCGCCGGACAGCAGGGCGAGCCTGCCCAGACCGGAGAGGCGCCAGGAGACCTCGCCCCACAGCCCCAGCTCCTCGGCCATCCGCAGGCCCTCGCGGCGCAGCCGGGCGGCCTGGCCGTAGTCGCCGGTGATCTCGGCGAGCACGCTGAGGCTCTCGCCCGCGCGTAGCCGGCCCCAGCGGTCGCCGAGCTCGCGGAACAGCGCCATGCTCTGCTCGCCGTGCTGTCGCAGCGCCGTGAGGTCACCTCTGGTCAGGGCCTTGGACGCCAGGGTGCTGAGCGCGGCGGCGACGCCCCAGCGGTCGCCGAGATCGCGGAAACCGGCGAGCGCGCGGGCGGCCAGCTCCTCGACGGCGGCCGGGTCGCCGATGCCGCGCTGGACGTGGGCGAGCAGCCACTGCGCCTCGGCCAGCGCCGCCGGGTCGTCGAGGTCGTCGTGGAGCCGCAGGGCCGCGCGCCCGGCGGCGACCAGGTCGCTCCCCTCGCCCGCCAGCATCGCCAGCGCCGCCTGCCAGGTGACCGCCTTGACCCGCTCGGTCCCGGCGGGGGCCTCGGCCAGGACGGTGTCGAAGGAGCGCCGGGCCTCGGTGAGGCGGCCGCGCAGCAGCCAGTACCAGGCCAGGGCGTTGACCAGTCTCAGCGCGGTCCCGCTCGGAGCGTGCTTGAGAGCGAGGCGCAGGTTGGCGCCCTCGGCGTCGAGGCGTGCCAGCCACTCTCGCTGGCCGGGCCCGCGCAGGTGCGGGGCGGCCCGTCCGGCCAGCGTGAGGTAGTAGGCGGCGTGGCGCTCGCGGACGGCGCCGAGCTCGCCCGCCTCGTCCAGGCGCTCCAGGCAGTAGGCGGCCACCGACTCCAGCAACCGGTAGCGGCCGTCGCCGGTGACCAGGACCAGGGAGCAGGCGCCGGTCCTCATCCCCATGGTGAAGGATCTGGCGCTGCAGTTCCTTGAGGTGT
>NZ_JBSFPS010000554.1:0-1414 GCF_053588315.1 Streptosporangium sp. NPDC003464
CTGGTCGACTACCTCGACATCGTCGAGGCGCTCTACATCGAACGCTGCGACACCGTGCTGCGCAACACGCTGCTGCTCGGCCTCGCCGGTGTGGAAGACGGCGAGGTCAACCCTGACCCGCTCGGCGAGTTCACCGTCGAGCGGGAGCCCGGCGTGGTTCAGGACCCGCAGGCGCGGCGGCAGTTGATCGCCCAGCTCGCCGCCGGATAGCCAACTTCACAGCTCGGACAGGGGGTGCTTCGTGGCAGCCCTGGCCGAGGCGTTTGTGAGGGTCCGTGCCGACACGACTGGCGTCCGTGAGGACGTCCGCCGCGATTTCGAGCGGAGCGGCGGTGAGTCGGGCGACGCGTTCGGCCGGCGCTTCACCCGTGACGCTCAGGGCCGCCTGAGGGACGAGCGCGGCAAGTTCGTCTCGGAGGGCGAGAAGCTCGGCGAGGGGCTCGGTGACGGCGCTGCCAAGGGCTTTGCCAAGAAGATCAGCGGCGGCGGGGGAGGTAGGGGCGGGCTCGGCGACATCCTCCGCCGCGCCCTCGCCGGGATCGCCTCGCAGCTTCCCACCCTCTTGCGGGGGTTCGGGGCGATCGGGGACGCTGTCGGCGACCTCGGCCAGCGGATCGGCCGCCTCGGTGCGACGGGCACGTCCGCGCTGACCAGCCTCACCGCGAACCTGGGGCGGCTGGGCGTCGTCGGCGGTGCAGCACTGGCGAGCATCGTCGCGGGCCTGGCCAAGCTCGGCGTCGGTGCCGCTGCGCTGTCCACCTTGGCGGCGGGTGCGGCGTCGGCTGCGGCGAGCATGGTGTCGCTGGCCGGCGCGGTCGCGCCGGTGTCGGGGCTGATCGCTGCGCTGCCGGGCGGGGTGCTGCTGGGTGCTGCGGCGATGGGCACCCTCAAGGTCGCCTTGTTCGGGGTGGGCGATGCGTTCGCCGCGGTTCTCAGCGGCGACTTCCTGAAGTTCGCTGCGGCCGCGGCAGAGCTGAGTGGCGTCGCGAACACCGTCGCCACCGAGCTGTTTGACATGTCGCCTGCCCTGCAGGCGGTGCGGGAGCAGGTCCAGGACGCCTTCTTCGCGCCGCTGGTTGGCCAGATGACGTCGCTGCTGCCCGTCGTCGACGCGCTGCGCGGTGGTATGTCGGGCCTGGCCGGCGAGTTCGGCGTGGGCGCGTTGCGGCTGGTGGAGTTCGCCCGGTCGGCGGAGTCGATCTGGGCGATCCAGTCGGTGTTCGCATCGCTGCACGAGTCGGTCGCTGCGGTCGTGCCCGCACTCCAGCCGCTCCTGGCGGGGTTCCGTGATCTGGCCGTGGTCGGCGCCGGCTGGCTGGCGGGGTTCGCGCCTGGCATCGCCCACGCGGCGGAGCAGTTCGGTGCGTTCATGAGCCGCGCCGCGGCGAGCGGAGACGCGCTGCGATGGATGGAC
>NZ_JBSFPS010000555.1:0-1399 GCF_053588315.1 Streptosporangium sp. NPDC003464
CGAAGCGCCGCAACGAGAGCACTCGGAGCGGTGACCAGGGGCTATGGCGCAGCTGGTAGCGCGCCTCCATGGCATGGAGGAGGTCTGGGGTTCGAATCCCCATAGCTCCACAGCAGGTCCGTTCCTGGGACGGCCTGAAGGGAGTCGAGATCCCGCCTGATCATCTTGATCAGGCGGGATCTTGTCGTTCTCAGGCATGTGCGGCCGCCGGTGAGTCCCTCCGAGTGCGTGGGACGGTCGTGGCGAAGGGCGCGGGCCCTGTGGGAGTTGGCCGACGCCCCCGATGCATGGCCTCACGCGGACCTGTCCGGGCAGGTGGCCGCGGCTGCCGTCCAGGACATCGTCCGGGTTCTGGCCGCCGCCATGACTGACTGGCACACCACTGGTACGAGAAGGGCGGCCACCGGTTGCTCGACCGCGGACCGGCCGTCGCGTGACGGCCCCTACGATCCCCTGACCGTGCGCGTCGGCTCCCATGAGGCTGGCTCCCTTCTGGCGGCGGTCGCGATCGAAGACGCCGTCGATGATCATCCCGGTTGGGCGACGGGCGAGTAGGGCTCGATCCGGGTGCCGAAAATCGGGTAACCGCTGCTGACCGAGCCGAGGATCAGCCAGGCGAGTATGAACAGCATCGATCCGGCGATGGCGCCGAGCGCGAGCCATCGAGCCACGGTCGGGGTCAGGTCGAGGTGATCGGGGTCGAGGTGGTCATGGGCCGGGGCCCGTCGCGCACGATAATCGGTGCCATGCGGGTCGGTGTGCTGGGCGCGATGGAGGTGCGGGACGCCGCAGGCGGCCCGATCGCTGTGGGCGGTCCGCGGGTGCGGGGGCTGCTGGCGATGCTGGCGCTCGACGCCGGACGGATCGTCACCACCGAACGGCTGATCGACGGCCTCTACGGCGAGCAGCCGCCGGGCAACGCGGCCAACGCGCTCCAGTCCCAGGTCTCCCGGCTCCGACGGCTGCTGGGGGGCGGGGCGGTGGAGTTCCACCCGGCGGGCTACCGGCTGGCGGTGCCGCCGCAGGAGGTCGACGCGTACCGGTTCGAGCGGCTGGCCGAGGAGGGGCGCCGGGCCCTGGCCGCCGCCGACCGGCCCCGCGCCGCCGCGCTCCTGCGCGAGGCACTGGCCCTGTGGCGGGGGCCGGCGCTGCCCGACGTCGGGGCGGCGCCGTTCGCCCGCGCGCAGATCGCGCGTCTGGAGGAGCTGCGCCTGGCGGCCGTCGAGGAGCGCGTCGAGGTCGAGCTGGTGACGGGCGGGCACCGGACGCTGGTGGCGGAGCTGCGGGACCTGGTGGCCGCGCAGCCGCGGGGTACGGGCGGGGGAGGCAATGTCGACGTAGAGGCCGAGCGCGTCGCGGCCGAGCTGCCACCCGATCTTCGACCGGAGGTAGCCGGATG
>NZ_JBSFPS010000556.1:0-1380 GCF_053588315.1 Streptosporangium sp. NPDC003464
GGCGCCGGCGCCCGGCCGACCCCTCGAAAGGCTGGTGAGCCATGACCGCCACGCCCCTCGTCTCGGTCATCATCCCCAACTACAACTACGCCGACGTGCTCGGGCTGTGCCTGCGCTCGGTCCAGGAGCAGACGTACTCCCCCATCGAGATCATCTGCGTGGACGACTGCAGCACCGACGACTCCGTACGGGTCGCCGAGTCCCACGGGGTGCGGGTGCTCAGCACGCCGCGCAACAGCGGGGTGTCCGCCGCGCGCAACCTCGGCGTGGCGCACGCGCGGGGCGAGGTGCTGTTCTTCCTCGACTCCGACGTCGCGCTCGCCCCCGACGCGGTCGCCCAGGCCGTGGCGCTGCTGGGGTCCGACCCCGGCATCGGCGCGGTCTCCGGCAACTACGAGGCGGTCCCGCTGCGGCGTGACAGCCTGGTCAAGGAGTACCGCACCCTCTACCGCCACTACTGGTACCTGGTCGCCGAGGGCCCGATCAAGGGATTCCTGCCCGTCGCGATCATCGCCTTCCCCGCCGCCGTGTGGGCCGAGGTCGGGCCGTGGACGGCCGAGCTCACCCAGTCGGAGGGCGCCGACATCGGCGAGCGGCTCAACGAGCGCTACACCGTGCTGCTCACCTCGGCCGTGCGCGGGCGCCACGACGACGACGCCACCCTGCGCGTCGCGCTGCGCAAGGTCTTCACCCGCACCCGCGTGCACGTGCCGTTCTTCCTGCAGCCCCGGCGGGCCGCGGGCGTGGTCGGCTCGCCGGAGTCGGCGGCGAGCCTGGCCGCCGCGCTGACGCTCCTCGCCCTGCCCGTGCCGCTGCTGACCGGCGCCGCGTGGTCGGCGGCGCTGCCAGCCCTGCTGCTGGCCGCCTGGCTGGGCATCGACCGGAAGATGTACCGATATGTGTTCGCCACCCGGGGCGCGGGCTTCGGGCTGTTCTTCGTCGGCACGCACTTCCTCGTCAACCTGACCATCGCGGCCGGGGCGGGCGTCGGGATCGTGCAGTGGCTGACCTCGCGCTCGTTCCGCCGCATGTACGCCAAGGCGCCCGCGTGACGGCCGTGCGGAGCGCCCGCCGCCTCCTGGCCACCCCGGCGGGCCGCCGGGCGCTCGCCGGGCTGCGCGTGGCCGCCTACCTGCTCGTGGCCGGCTTCCTCGGCTACCAGCTGTGGCGGGTCCGCCATGGCCTGGGCGCGAGCCTGCGGCTGGTGGGCTGGGGGAACGCCCTGCTCGCCGCGGCGCTGGCGGCCGTCGGCGGGGTGCCCGGCTTCCTCGGCTGGCGCATGCTGCTGGCCGGGCTGGGCACCCGCCTGCCCTGGCCGGCGGCGGTCCGGGTGTTCTTCCTCGCCGGGCTCACCCGCTACCTGCCGGGCGGCGTCTGGCC
>NZ_JBSFPS010000557.1:0-1371 GCF_053588315.1 Streptosporangium sp. NPDC003464
CTAGTACTACAGCCTGATTTCGTGATGCTTGAGCCAGCGTCGCCAGTAGTGGCTGCTGCGGGCACGGGTTTGGTGTTCACGGCGGTGGGTGGACCAGGCGAGGGCGAAGTCGAGGGTGGGGCTGAGCGGTCGGGTCACAGCTCCCAGGAGACGACGGATCTCCGCTGGTGTGAGGCGGACCAGACCGTGGGGGCTTTTGGGGCGTGAGCCGCGGTGACGGCGAGGAAGGCATGGGCGAGCATCGCCAGGGTGACGTGTCGGTGCCAGGCGTCGAACCGTCGGACCTGATATTGGTCCAGGCCGACTCCGTTCTTGGCGGCCTGGAAGCATTCCTCGATCGCCCAGCGGGCTCCAGCCACGCGGATGAGCTCGTCGATCGTGGTGCCGATCGGTCCGTGGCACAGGTAGTAGGCGATCTCCAGTTCGCCCTTGGCGTTGGGGGTCGGGGATCGGCGGGCCAGCAACCACCGCCGGTAGCCTGGTTCAACTTCGAAGTGCACCGTGGCCAGTGCCCAGTCATACAACCGGCGTCCCTTCGCGCCGTCCCCACACGACACGCGCTTCCACGCCTCGGCCGGGGCGGCAGCGACCTGGGTATCGGCGCGCAGGTCTGCCCGGGCACCGCACGCGACGAACTGGTTCTTGGGGACAGCCACCACATAGTTGACGCGGCGCTGTTCTAGGAATCTGCGGAACTTCGAATCCATCCCGTACGCCTCGTCCGCCGTCGCCCAGGACACCGGCAGCCCCGCATCCAGGGCGTGGGCCAGCATCTGCCGGGCCAGGACCGGTTTGGTGGCGAACTCGACCTCGTCGGGGACGCCCGCCTCGCGACAGCGGGCCCGGTCCTCGATCCACGACTTGGGCAGGTACAGCTCGGCGTCGATCAACGCCCGGCCCACCGGGGAGGCATAGGCGAGGAACACCCCGAGCTGACAGTTCTCCGTGCGACCCGCGGTGCCGGAGTACTGCCGCTGCACGCCGGCCGATTTGGTGCCCTTCTTGATGAACCCGGTCTCATCCACGATCAACACCGCGTCGCGGTGCCCGAGACCCTCCACCACATACGTGCGCAGGTCATCACGCACACCGCGGGCGTCCCAGTGGGCGCTGCCCAGCAGCCGCTGCATCCGATCCGGCTGCAGATCCCCAGCCGCCTCCGCCAACTGCCAGCCGTTCTTCCGCTCCACCGGCGCCAGCAACCCCGTCAGATACGCCCGTGCTTGGCGGCGCGGCTCCACCCGCCCGAACCGCCCCGCCACCCGCCCGAACAAGGCATCCAGCCCTGCAGCCCACTCCCGCAGATCATCAGCAGTCGTCACAGAACGGCACGCTACCCCTAAGAATCACGAAATCAGGCTGTAGTACTAG
>NZ_JBSFPS010000558.1:0-1351 GCF_053588315.1 Streptosporangium sp. NPDC003464
TCGCCCCCCTCCTCGCCGCCTGCCTCGACAAACACCCCTACGAACGCCCCGACACCAAGGCCGCCATGCTCCGCCTCCTCGGCGAGGAGCCGGCGGGCCCCACGCTCTCCGGCGGAGACCGTACGGCCGGCTCCCAGGCACCGGGCGGGCCCTTCCTCGCGGACGCGGCCGGTCCCGGTGAGACGGCCGTTCTCCCGGGCGCGACCGCGGCCGGTGGGCCGCCGCAGCCGACAGCGCTGCCCCTCTGGGGGGCTCCGGCACTGCCGGGGGCCGCCCCTCCGGTGGACGTGCCCGCTCCGGCGGCGGCCGTACCGACCGATGACCGGCCGAAGCGCGGCGGTTTCCCCGTCGTGCTGGCCGCCTGCGCCGGCGTGGCCGTCCTGCTGTCCGGACTCGGGCTCTGGGCCGCCGGGAGCTACGCCTCCCTCGGCGACGTGGGACGCGCGGCCGCCGAGGAGAGGGTCTCCGGTGTCGTCCCGGTCGCGGCGGGCCAGGAACCGGCCCGGCCATCAGGTCAGAGCCAGGACATCGGGGGCGGGCCGGCGGGCGGGGACGGGCCGTCGGACAAGGTGACCGTGCCCTGGGCCACCACGACCGGCCCGCAGGTCCCGGACGTCGGGCCGCTGCAGCTGAACACCGAGGCCCCGGCGGTGACGCCCCCCACCTCGTCGATGACCTCGCCCGTCACCCCGCCTCCGCTCCCGGTGCCCACGATCCCGGCCCCGGTCCCCACGGCGCCGGCGGCCACGCGCAAGGCCGACGCCAGGCCCGCGCCGACCTCGAAGCCCAAGAACACGGCCAGGAGCACCCGGACCCCCAAGCCCGGCCGTACGTCCAAGCCGACCTCCGGACCGACGCAGAAGCCCACGCCGACGCGGAAGCCCACGCAGGCCCCGGCGCCGACCCAGCCCACCAGACCGGCGCAGCCGACCAAGTCGGCCACCGCGCAGCCCACCAGGACCGCGCAGCCCACCAGGACAGCACAGCCCACCAAACCGGCTCAGCCCACCAAGACGGCCACCGCGCAGCCCACCAGGACCGCGCAGCCCACCAAGTCAGCACAGCCCACCAGGACCGCACAGCCCACCACCGCCGCGCCGAAACCGGCGCAGCCGACCGCCGCCGCGCCGAAGCCGACGAAGACGACACCACCGCCCTCGCGTCCCAACCCGCACACCCCGCAGGAGGCCTGCGGAGCCGGCTTCGCCGTCCAGCGCTCCGGCTCCTTCAACGGCGGCACCACCTACCAGCTCTACAACTCCGCCACCGGCTCCAACTGCGTGGTCACCATGAAGACCGCCAGTGTGGGCACCGCCACCTCGGTCTGGGCCACCCTGGAAGTCCAGGGCGG
>NZ_JBSFPS010000559.1:0-1331 GCF_053588315.1 Streptosporangium sp. NPDC003464
GACGACCATTTTCACGACGCAAGGCAACAGGCCGGCGATCACCGCCTCCAACTTCACCAGCGGCAAGGTCACGAATATGAACGTCACCAGCTGGGCGAACGGCAGTTATCTCAGCGTCGATATCGACCAGGTCGGTTCCACCATTGCGGGCGGCGACCTCACCGTGCAGATCTCTCTGTAGCTGAGCGGCGGCCCCGCCGCAAATCTGTGTGATCGTCTGGAGGTAGCTCATGCCGTCGTTTCGCGCCGCATCCCAGGCAGCTTCCGCGGGGGCGGGCAGCACCATCTGCTCCAAGCCTGCCGGCACCGCTCCTGGAGACATTCTGGTGGCCTTCCACGCCACCGATGCAGGGACAATGACCAGCATGGGGATTTTCGGCGGGGGGTGGAACCTATTGGCCTCCCGAGCCCGGGACGGTAGTGCAGAGGGCGGCACCAAGGTCTGGTGGAAAGTTGCTGCCCCCAGCGAACCGAGCAGCTACGACTTTCTGCATGGATTTGACCCCGACGCGGTGGTTTCCATCATCGCAGTGCAGGATGGGTCTCTGAACACTCCGGTGGTAGCGCAAAGCGGAAGCTCTGGTTTGACGACGAGCGTTTCAACGCCGTCGACGACACCGACAGGCAGCGACGATTTCGAAATCCGATGCGCTATCGCCCAGCAGACGCAAATAGTGGCGGTTACGTGGACTCCGCCAGCGGGTTTCACTGAGCGGACCGACGTGCAGTCACGGACGAAAACCTCGGCAGCGGTAGCGACAAGGACACTGGCCAGCAGCGGGGCAACCGGAACGCATACGTTCACCGTCAGCTCAAATATAGAAGCGTGGCACGGCTTCACCGTCAACATCGCTGCTCGTTCCGGTTTCACCGGCTGGGGTATGCCGCTTTAGCCCTGCTTTGCATCACCTTCGGGTCTTCAATTTAGGGGGTGGCGTGACTATTTATCGTTGCGTTGTCGCTGATTTCTTAACGGATCTGAAGCTGACGGAGATGGATCTCGCGGTCGACACCTGCCAGCGCAGGATCATCGTGCCAGGCCAGTTCTCAGCCAGCGCGCCATTGACGAATCGGGATGAGGCTGCGAAAGCCCGGAAGATCATCCCGAATCGCACGAAGATCCACATGTGGCGGGACAACGACGTCTGGGGCACCTACTTCATCCGCTACGTACAACCGGAAGAGGACGAAGAAGGTAACCTCTCGCTGCGGATCACCGGCCAATCGCTGGAGGTCTACCCCTACCTGCGGAAAATCCGTTCGACCCTCACCTACAGCGGCGTCGACCAGATCGAAATCGCCCGCCAACTACTGACCCACATCGACACCCG
>NZ_JBSFPS010000560.1:0-1325 GCF_053588315.1 Streptosporangium sp. NPDC003464
CGGCCCGCGCGGGCCGTACGGTCGCGGGGCGTCCGCCGCAGGAGAAGGGTCAGCGCGACGGCGAGGGTGACCGCCCGGGCCAGCACGGTCGCCGCGGCGGCCCCCTGGACGCCGAGGTCGAGGCCGTAGATGAACAGCGGGTCGAGGACGATCACCAGCGCGTTGCAGAGCAGGGCGGTGCGCATCGGGGTGGTGGTGTCGCCGCGCCCCTTGAAGATCCCGTCGGTCAGCGACTGGGCGAAGAAGATCGGGATCCCGGCCAGGGAGACCAGGTAGAAGTCGGCGGTCAGGGCGGCGGTCGCGGCGTCGTCGGTGAAGAGCCGGGCGAGCGGCTCGCGCAGCAGCACCCCGGGGACCGCCACCGCCAGGCTGGCCGCCGCCCAGAGCAGCCACGCCGTACGGATCACCGGTGTGACCGGCTCCCGGCCGTCCCGCCTGCCGACCAGGACGGTGGTCCCGGTCTGGACGGCGAGGATGACACCCAGGGCGAGGTGCTCGGTGGTGGTCGCGACCGTCACCGCGGCCACGGCCCGGCTGCCCAGGCCGGAGACCCAGAGCAGGTCGATCAGGCCGACGGCGACCACGGCGGTCAGCAGCTCCACGTAGACGGGCAGGGCAAGGCGGATCAGTTTCACGCTGTACCTCGTTTCGAGCTATGTCGTTTAGAGGTATAGCGTTACGATGCTTCCATGGCAAGCGGCGACCTGACCCTGTCGATCCTGGGGTTTCTCGGCGAGGGGCCGATGCACGGCTACGAGCTCAAGGCCCGGATCCTCCAGCTCAGCGGCCATCTGCGGCCGGTCAGCGACGGGGCCCTCTACCCGGCGATCGCCCGGCTGGAGAAGGCCGGGCTCGTGGAGCGGCACGAGGAGGAGGGGGCGGGCGCGGCCCGCCGCCAGGTCCTCACCCTGACCGAGGCCGGGCGGGCGGAGCTGCTGCGGCGGCTGCGGGAGCCCGCCGACCTCGACATCAGCGACCAGACCCGCTTCTTCGGCCTGCTGACCTTCCTGGCCCAGTTGCCCGACCGCGCGGACCAGGCCGGGGTGCTCCGCCGCCGCCTCGCCTTCCTGCAGGCCCCCGCCAGCTTCTTCTACCGCGACGGCCGGCCGCTGCGGGCCGAGGAGGTCCCCGACCCGTTCCACCGCGGCATGCTGCTGATCGCCCGGGCCACCGGTGAGGCCGAGAAACAGTGGCTCAAGGAGGCCGTCGCCGACCTGGAGTCCTGACCGTCCGCCGGGGTGGAGGCACGCCCGGCGGCAGGGACTGAGCAGTCGGCTCGGCGCGCAGTTCTCGCCCCTCTACGATGAGTTCGTTGCGCTCATCGA
>NZ_JBSFPS010000561.1:0-1304 GCF_053588315.1 Streptosporangium sp. NPDC003464
CGGCCCGCCCCCGGATCCAACCCCGCCCGCAACAGCCCGGCCTGACCCGCGACCACCCCCGCCAGACCCCCACCACCCGCGACACCGTCGCCCGGGGCGCCCACCTCGACCCGGCGCACGCAGTCGGCCGCCCGGACCGCCCCGCGCGGCAGCACCTCCAGCTCTTGCAGGCTCGGCGCTTTCAGGCGCAGCGCGTCGTGATGGTCCAGTACGGCCTGCACCGCGTCGACAAGGGGATCCAGGCCCAGATCCGGGGGCACCTGGAGGACCACCGTCTGGCTGAAGTCATCGGTCGGGCCGGTGAGTCCGTCCAGCCAGGCCATGATCGGGGTGGGCGGCAGCGGACCGACCCCCGCCCCCTCCGGCTCCCCCACCGACTCCTCCACGTCGGTGGCGACGGCGGCCAGCTCCCGCACACTCTGATGCCGGAACACATCCCGCGGACCGAACACCACCCCCGCCTCACGCGCCCGCGCCACCAACTGGATCGCGACGATGCTGTCACCCCCCAGATCGAAGAACCCGTCCTCGACCCCGACCCGCCCCACCCCCAACACCTCCGCGAACAACGCACACAGCAACACCTCCCGCGGCGTGGACGGCTCCCCCCCGGAACCGGTGACCTCCGGCACCGGCAACGCCCGCCGATCCAGCTTGCCGTTGACCGTCAACGGCAACGCCCCCACCACCACCACCCCCGCCGGCACCAAGTAATCCGGCAACACCCCCCCCGCGAACCGCCGCACCACCCCCCCCACCAGCACCGCCCCCGGCCCGGCACCCCAGGCGGGAGCCGACGGCGCCACCCGGTCACCCGCGGAAACGTCCGGCGCCGCACGGTCATGCCCCACCACGGCGGAAGCATCCGGCGCCGCACGGTCATGCCCCACCACGGCGGAAGCATCCGGCGCCGCACGGTCATGTCCCACCACGTAGGCGACGAGGCGCCGGTCGCCCGGCCGGTCCTCCCGCACCACCACCGCAGCATCGGCCACCGCCGGATGCCGCACCAGCACGCTCTCGATCTCCCCCAACTCGATCCGGAACCCCCGCACCTTCACCTGCGCATCAACCCGGCCCAGATACTCCAACCGCCCCGCACGATCCCACCGCGCCAGATCCCCCGACCGATACATCCGCCCACCCGCCCCACCGAACGGATCAGCCACGAACCGCTCCGCCGTCAGCGCAGCCCGCCCCACATACCCCCGCGCCAACCCCGCCCCCGCCACATACAACTCCCCCACCACCCCCGGCGGCACCGGACACAACCCCCCATCCAGCACATACACCCGCAGATCCGG
>NZ_JBSFPS010000562.1:0-1289 GCF_053588315.1 Streptosporangium sp. NPDC003464
CCTGAGGATCGGGAGGAACACCGACACGAGGAGAAGCGGTGACCGATATCCGTGCCCGTGCCCAGGACCTGGCCGACCGCTACGTCGCGCTCTGTCTCGAACCGGACGCCGAGCTGCGCCGCAAGGCAGTCCAGAAGCTGTGGGCCGAGGGCGGCGAGCATGTACTCCACCCGCCGAAGGATATCCGGCAGACCGCCCACGACCTGGGCTTCGAGCCCACCACCCTCGAAGCGCACGGGTACGACGCGATCGAGACCAGGGGAGCACGCAGCTACGAGCAGTCCGTCGCGACGGGGCAGTTCACCTTCAGGAGCAGGGGCGACGCCGTGCGCCTGCGCGACGTCGTCACCTTCCAATGGGAATCGGTGGACCTCGGCGACGCGGGCGCGGTGACGGGCGGCGGCCTCGAGGTCCTCGTACTCGACGAGGACGGCCGTATCGTCACCGCGGCGGCGGCGCGGGACGATCACGCTCGTCATGGGCCTCCCGCAGTGATCGGTGTTCACCGGCGAGCTCCGCGCGCAGTCCCTTCGCGATCCGCTCGCCGTCGGCGCGCACCTGGGCAAGCCCAAAAGGAGGAGCGGGTCAATCGAAGGCGAGCGCGCAGAAGGCCCTGCGGATACGAGAGAGGGGTTTGCGGTCCCTGCTGTAGTACAGCTTGTTGGTCAGCAGAACGGCCCACCGATTCTGTTTGCGAGAGATCCACATGCCGGTGCCCGTGAAACCATAGTGAACATAGATGTCGGCTTCGGGGGCGGTACCGGAGGCGGGATACCAGAACAGACCGCGTGCCGGGGCTAGGTCGCCGGTGTGGATCTGGAGGGACTCGGCTATCCAGACGGCGCCGAAACCGACCGGATCCGGTCCGGGGGTGGGGGCCAGGAGGTGGCGCTGGAAGAGCGCCAGGTCGTCTGCGGCGGAGAAGACGCCGGCGATGCCGCATACGCCGTTGAGCAGGCGGGCGGAGAAGTCGTGGACGACGCCTTTGAGGTGGACGCCGGTGTCGGGATCGAGTTCGGTGGGGGCGCACCGCCCGATGAGTTCGTACGGCAGGGGGCCGAAGCGGGTGCTGTCCATGCCGAGCGGCTGCCAGATGTGGTGCCGGGCGAGGCGGTCCAGCGGCCGGCCGGACAGGTACTCGGCGAGATAGCCCAGAACCAGGGCGGCCCGGTCGGTGTAGTCGACGGCTTCGCCGATCGGGCGATGCAGCTCCTCGCGCAGGACACCGTCGCGGACGGCCCGGGGGTCGGTACCGTACAGGTGCTTGAGGTTGGCACGCAGCGGCATGC
>NZ_JBSFPS010000563.1:0-1256 GCF_053588315.1 Streptosporangium sp. NPDC003464
GCCAGAGGTTCGCGTTGACCGGGTATCCGGCCGCCTCGATTGCCTCGATGGTGGCAGCCACTCCCGCGCCGGCCCGTCTTTCCGCGACGACGATGCGCCGCCTTGTTCACCCATGCCGACCACACCCGGGCCGCCGAGAGCGGACGCACCTATGCCTACGTGCGAGTCTCCTCTCGCGACCAGAACCCCCAGCTTCAGCTCGACGCGATCGAGGAATCCGGATACGACCGGCTATTCACCAAGAAACTTTCCGGCAAGCGCGGCACCAGCAGGCCGGAGTGGGATCGGCTCCTGGCCACCGCCAAGGCTGGCGACACCGTGAAGTTCTGGAAGTCCGACCGCTGGGGACGCTCCGCCGCGCACGTCCTCACCACCGTCAACGGACTGCGCGACCGCGGCGTGAAGGTCGTCAGTCTCACCCAGAACTTCGACCTCGACACCAAGGAGGGCCGGTTCATGTTCACCGTGCTCGCCGCCGCCGAGTTCGAGCTGGAGCTGCGCGCCGAGCGGCAGGCCGAGGGCATCGCCGCTGCCAAGCGGCGCGAAGCCACCGGCGCCATGCTGCCAGGCAAGAAGCGGATGGGCCGCCCCGCCGTCATCGGCCCCGCCGAACTCGCCACCCTGCGTCGCCTGGTTGACGACGGCGTCTCCGTCACCGAAGCTGCCCGGACCCTCAAGATCGGCAGATCTACCGCCTACGCGGCACCCTCAGGTCACTGAGCAGCGGTTCCCCTCACCGGCGGCCCGTTTCTGCCGTATTCCGGTGGCGCCCCAGGAGTACGCGTCCATACACCAAGAAGTGAACGCCTGGGCTGCTCAAGATCACACGCTCACCGAAGTACACGAGGCATTCGGCCCGCCCTCCGTTCTCTTCGGCGGCAGCAATCCCCTCCACGGCAAAACACTCGCCTACACGACCGAGCGGGTGACGGACCTGATGATCTGCTTCCATCTCTGGAACGGAACCGACCCGGGAACCCGGTCGAGTTGGCCGCCGGCCCACAACGAGCCCATCTTCCCGCGTCCTGGCCACGTCGGGTGCGGCCTTCGGCCTCGCCGAACTCTGCCGGCACCCGGACGCCCGGAACCGGTCCCAGCCCAGGCTGCGACAAGACGATCCCAGCGGCCGGATGCCGGCCGAAATGGTCCTCCACCTGCCCTTTGCAGGGCCTTGATCTGCTCGCCCGGCACGGTGAGGACCGCCACCGCTGAGCCGATGGTGGCGGCGTAGACAGCGGTCACGGCCGCCGGCCGAC
>NZ_JBSFPS010000564.1:0-1248 GCF_053588315.1 Streptosporangium sp. NPDC003464
ACTGCTCGCCCTGCCCTACTCCGACCACCCGGACTACCAGGAGAACGGCCACCGCGCATCCGCCGGGGACGACGAGGTCGACGTCGCGGAGGCCGTCGGCGGCGACGCCGCGCAGCTCCAGCGTGCCGGGACCGGCGGGCAGCGGCCGCCCGCCGTACGTCCGGGGTCCCTCGGCGATCAGCTCGACCACCCGGCCGGCGGCCGCGCGCGCCCGGGCCAGGCGGTTGACGTAGCCGAGCGCGGCGCCGAGGCCGGCTCCCAGCACGGCGTAACGGGCGGCGGAGTAGAGCTCACCGGCCGTGAGGTCACCGGCCGCCAGGCGCAGGCCGCCCACTCCCAGCACGGCCACCTCCAGCAGCGGCACCACCGCGCCCGCCTGGACGCCGGCCCGGGCGTTGGCCCGCCACATGTCCATGGCGTGCGCGCGCAGCCGGGGGAGCGTGGTCAGCACCCGTGACTTCTCCTGCGCGGCGGTGCCAGCCGCGGCGATCGTCCGGGCCCCGGCGAGGGCGTCGACCAGGCGGGCGGCGATGTCGCCCTGGGCCCGCTGGTAGTCGCCGGCGATCGAGGTGGTCGTGTGGAAGAACGCCCGGAGCACGAGCGCGATGAGGACGAGGGCGGCGACCAGGGTCAGGGTCAGCCAGAAGTCGATGAGGGAGAGCGCCACGACGCCGCCCGCGGTGGGGATGACCAGTGCCGCCCCGGTGACGATCGCCTCCGGCGCGCGCCCGGCCTCCTCGGCGTTCACGCCTGTCCGGGTGACCAGGTCGCCCTCGGGGAACCGGCGGGTCATCGCGGGGCCGACCCCGAGGACGTGCCGCACGATCCGGTGCCGGAGCCAGGCCGAGACCTGGGCGCCGCTCGCCCCGGCGCCCCAGACGCCGAGGGTGTCGCAGAGCACCGCCACGGCCACGACCGTGGCGCAGGCGCCCAGCCAGAGGCCGCTCGCGGGCTCGGCCGCGACCAGGCTGTCGACCGTCCTGCCCAGGAGAGCGGGCAGCGCCAGCTCCGCGAGCGCGCCGAAGACGGAGGTGAGGGCGAGGACGCCCAGCCAGGGGCCGCCCCGCCGGACGGTCTGGGCCACCAGCCGATCCGCCAGCCGATCTGCCGTCCGCACCGGTCGGTCCTCCTTCTTCGGGAAAGGGCGATGCCCGGGACGGCTGCCGTCGCCGGCCGTCCCGGGCACCTGACTCACTAGTGGCAGAGCAGGAGGCTGAGGTTGCTCGGCTTGGCCGACTCGCAGCCGAG
>NZ_JBSFPS010000565.1:0-1226 GCF_053588315.1 Streptosporangium sp. NPDC003464
GCCAGGTAGGCGATCGTGTTGTAGCCCCAGTAGTTCGTCAGCCCCCGGGCGACCATCGCGTGCTCGGGCACGAACTGGTGCACCGGCATCAGCTCGACCGCGGTGACGCCCAGGCTCAGCAGGTGCTCGATGACCGCCGGATGCCCCAGGGCCGCGTAGGTGCCGCGCTGCTCCTCGGGGACCGCCGGATGGCGCATGGTGAGCCCGCGCACGTGCGCCTCGTAGATGACGGTCTGGTGGTACGGCGTGCGGGGCAGCCGGTCGTCACCCCATTCGAAGAACGGGTTGACCACCACGTTCTTCGGCATGAAGGGCGCGCTGTCGGTGTCGTTGTGGCCGGCCGGGTCGGTGAACGGGTAGGAGAACAGCGCCTCGTTCCACGACAGGTCGCCTTCGACGGCCTTGGCGTAGGGGTCCAGCAGCAACTTGGCGGGGTTGCACCGGTGCCCCTGGGAGGGCTCGTGGGGGCCGTGGACGCGGTAGCCGTACCGCTGTCCCGGCATGACCCCCGGGAAGTAGCCGTGCCAGACGAATCCATCCACCTCGGGCAGGTCGATGCGTTCCTCGCGGCCGTCGTCTCCGAAAAGGCACAGCTCGACCCGCTCGGCCACCTCGGAGAACACCGAAAAGTTGGTGCCCACGCCATCCCAGGTGCCACCGAGTGGATACGGCTCTCCAGGCCAGACTTCGCGCATGTGGCCCTATTCTCCTCCAGTTAAGCCCTCGTGCGCAGGGTGTCGTCGTGCTTGTCACCCTTGTGCGGCGGGGGGACACGAGCGGCCGGACCGGCTGCCGGAGCATCGGGGAGCTCACGAGGTTACCCAGGTCTTCTTCGGCTGCTTGCTCTGTTGATCGGATCGTGACCGGGCCGCGGGGACGGCCCTCGGCCGGGACACGACGCCGTCGGGTGTCCCGGTCACCGGATGGTGCGCCCAGCAGGGCGGGATTGCCTGAGTGTATGTGCCCCCGGGCACTGTGCGGAACACCCGGCGGCAGGGCCGGGACCTGCGGATTCGGCGCGCCGGTCCGGGGCGGGGCGGGAGCCGGGCGCGGGGCCGAGGGGCTGTGCGGGAGCCGCGGGGACGGGCGGGCCGGAGGCCGTGCGGGAGCCGTGGGGCTGTGCGGGAGCCACGGGGACGGGCGGGCCGGAGGCCGTGCGGGAGCCGTGGGGCTGTGCGGGAGCCACGGGGACGGGCGGGCCGGAGGCCGTGCGGGAGCCGTGGGGC
>NZ_JBSFPS010000566.1:0-1205 GCF_053588315.1 Streptosporangium sp. NPDC003464
CCTCCACACCTCGTGCTTGAGGAGCCACGCGCCGTAGCAGGCGCGCAGGATGCTGCGGCCGGTCCAGTTCGCGCCCTCGCGCTCGTGCGCGTACCAGACCAGCCTGTCTACGGGGATCGGCCGCCCGGCGGCGTGATCCTGCCGAATCGCTTTCAGGGTGCCGTCGGGGTTGAGGTCGATCGCGCCGATGGTGTGCGGCATCCGCTCGCCCAGGTTGATCAGCCGGGCCTGCCCGTTGCGGATCTCGTAGCGGCGTTCGAACGGCATGTGGCCGAACACCAGGCTGAGGAGGGCCAGGCGTAGGTGCTCGGCCCAGCGGACTCCGCGCCGCCGGGCGGGCCCGGGCGCCTGGTCGGCGCCGAGGATCGGCAGGCCGAGATCGTCAGCGACCACCTGGACGACTTCGTCGCGGCAGCCGGCCGGGTCCACCGCCCAGGTGGCGCGGCGGATCGGCAGCGTGTAGGCGGCCAAGATGGCGGCGAGCTGCGGGTCGTGGCGCATCCGGGCGTAGGTCTGCACGGACAGGGGCCACATGAGGTCGGGGATGACCTCAACCATGTCGTTGTAGAGCTGGCCGTAGGAGCCGAGGCCGTCGGAGAGGGTGCCGATGTCCCGGGTGGGGGCGCTGACCATGACGAACCCCCTGCTCAGTAGTTGATGCTCATGAAGTCCATGGCGCCGGAGTTTCCGGTCGCCGCGGCGTATGCCTGGCCGATCACGCCGTCATCGCGGGAGGCGCGGCGGGCGTCAACCTGGTCGGCGGTCTCCATCGGCAGCCAGTGCGCCGAGACGACGCGGGCGGCGTAGGAGAGCGTGTCGACCTGGTCGTCGTGCGCGGCGGTGGGGAACGAGGCGAGTTCGTCGCACCACTCGTCAAGCCAGTCGGCCCCGGCCGGGAACCAGACCCTGTGGGCTTTCACGCGGGACGTCGCTGGAAGCGCCCGCGTGATCTTGTCAGTGTCGGCGGTGAGCGGCTGCACCGGGATCCCGGCCGCGGTCGCGTCGATCGCCAGCGTGGTGGAGATGAACGACTGCTCGATGAACACGGTGTCCGCTGCCCACCGCTGCTGCAGCGGCCGGACGTGGTCCCAGTGCTCGGCCTCTTCCATGCGCCAGGGCTGAGACGCAGGAGCGCAACCGCGCCAGGGTGCTGGCCGCCGCCCAGGAGGAGTTCACCGAGCGCGGCTTCCGCGACGCCAAGATCG
>NZ_JBSFPS010000567.1:0-1194 GCF_053588315.1 Streptosporangium sp. NPDC003464
GGAGCAGCTGGCCAACGTCATCGACGGCTTCGAATACATGATCCGCAGCAGCCTCGATACCAGCACCGGGCAGATGCGCTACGACTGGGTCTGGGGCTACCCCACCCTCGGCACCCCCACCATCACCCGCGACATCACCCAGCCCGGCCAGATCAAGGCCTGGGCCATGCCACAGGACGGCACCGAAGCCGGCAACTCCTGGCAAACCATGGGCGACACCATCAACAACGACCTCGGCGCCGCCAGCGAACCGGTCATGAGCGTCGTCTACGAGGACGCCGCCCAGCTCGCCGCCGGGTATCCGCTGCTCGACCGGACCGAGACGTACAGCAGCGTCACCCAGCAGTCCACGCTCAACGCCTACGCCCAGCAGCTGCGGGACACCCGCTCCGGCGCGGTGACCGTGCCGAGAATTCTTGTCCACTTCGACGACACCTTCTCGATCAACCCGAACTACCTGGGCGACCGAGCGAGGTTCACCTTGCTGAATGACTTCTACTCGCTTGACGACTCCGGCGCGCCGACCTTCAGCAAGACCTGGCGGATCGTCGGCATGGATCTGCACACCCCGGCCGGCGACGACCAGGAGGAGCGGGCCGAGCTCCTGTTCGAGGAGGCCTGATGGGAACACCGCGGTATCCGAAGACCAACGGCGATGATCTGCGAGAGATCCGCCGCGGCGTTATCGAGGCGCAGACCGCGGCGCAGAACCGGGTCGCCTACGCGCAGGCATCGCAGGGGTTGATCCTGCCGAACCTTCCCGGACATCCGGCGGCGCCGGCGTCCGGCGTGATCCTGTACGCGATCTCCGGGCATCTGTGGTGCAAGGAAGCGGACGGCTCCCAGCACCAGCTCACATCCTGATCAGGGGTTGTCGGCGGTGACGCGGCATATCCCGTAGGCACCGTCCTCGACCTCTTCGCGGGCGACTTTGCCGTTGATGATGATGCGGCAGGTGATCTTGCCGTCGGCGGCGGCGTTCTGCACCCACAGGTAGAAGTGGTTCAGCTCGTCGACCTTCAGCTCTTTCCGGTAGGGGAGCGGCACCCCGTTGTCCTGCGTGATGCGGTAGTTCGCGCTGCTGGTGATGTTCCCTGCGGAGGTCGCGCCGTCGGAGCCGACGGCCTCGAACACCACGCTGTGCTTCCCGCTGCCCTGCACGGTGGTGGAGTTGTCGGCGCCTGGGGTCGGGGT
>NZ_JBSFPS010000568.1:0-1191 GCF_053588315.1 Streptosporangium sp. NPDC003464
CTGCGTCCCAGGTGATCAACTCCCGCTCGACCAGCCGCTCCAGCAGCAGGTAACCGTCCTCCGGCCGGTCCAGCCCGGCGACGACCTCCGCCGCCGGGGTGCGCCCGTCACAGCGGGCCAGCACCGCCGCCTCCACCGCCGACAGCGCCAGCGACGGCTGCATCGGACGCAGCAGCGACCGCTCCTCCACACTCAGATGGGGCAGCAGCGCCGGCGGCCACCAGCGGCGGACCAGCGGATCCCCGGCCAGGTGATCGGCATAGGCGGCCATCGCCCAGCCCTCGAAGAACACCCGCCGCCCGCGCAGCAGGCCCGTACCCGTACGGACCTCCAGCGCCCGCTCCGCGTCGGCGACGTCGATCCAGCAGACCGGGCCGAAGAACCCGATGGTCTCGTTCTTGGCGCAGTAACGCTGCCAGTAACGGATCACCGCCCGCTCCCGGTCCCGGCGCCGCACGTTACGGCTCGCCTCCGGACCACCGGCCACCAGACCGTCCAGAGCGATCAGCACACCCGGGTTCTGCCAGGTCACCGCCTCACGGAACAGCGGATCAGCGGCGATCTCACAGATCTTGCGAGCCCCCGCCGCGACCGCGTCCGCCAGCGTCTTGTCGAACACCTCGGCATCCCCGCGGCCCGCCAGCAGGTCGTCGGCCGCCACCGCCGCCGCGGGCGCCGCGAAGGCGTCCAACCCGTCGGCGGGGAACCCCGTCGTGCGCAGCAACGCGTCCGGCCACACCGACCAGCCGCTGTCTCCCAGTCTCACCTTCGTCACAGCTCACCGCCCGCGGTGACGGGGTCGGTGATCTGCAGGCGCAGTTCGCTGAAGTAGCGGTTGCCCTGGTGGTCGGGGACCCAGGCCTGGTCGGGGGTGGGCAGGGCCTCGCTGATCACGACGGAGACCTCGGGGCCGGCGGTGCGGAGCATGGTGCACAGCACGCCGACGTAGTGGGGGCTGGTGAGGTCGAAGTAGCAGGGTTTCACTTCGGTGCCGATCTTGACGAAGATCTGGTCGGGCAGGTTGAGGCGCTGTCGCCAGGCGCGGGTGGCCAGGTAGCGTTCGCGTTCGTTGGTGATGTCGGCCAGTCCGGTCTCGGTGACGGTGGTGCGCCAGGTCTCGCGGGCGATGACCAGCCGGTCGATGGTGATCCGGGGCACGTGCGGCGCGGGCGAGGTGAGCTTGAAGGCGTC
>NZ_JBSFPS010000569.1:0-1187 GCF_053588315.1 Streptosporangium sp. NPDC003464
CTGGTAGGTGGTGCCGCCGTTGAAGGAGCCGGAGCGCTGGACGGCGAAGCCGGCTCCGCAGGCCTCCTGCGGGGTGTGCGGGTTGGGACGCGAGGCCGCGGGGGGCGGTGCGGACGGCGTCGGCGTCGGGGTCGGGGTCGGGGTCGGGGTCGGGGTCGGCTTGAAGGTGGGCCTGGCCGTCGTGAAGGTCGGCGTCGGCTTCGGGGTGAAGGTCGGCTTCGGGGTGAAGGTCGGCGTCGGCCTGGGTGTCGGAGCCGTCTGCGTCGGCTTCGGGGTGGGGGTCGCCGACGGCTTCGGCGTCGGAGCCGTCTGCGTGGCGCTCGGGGTGGGGGTGGTGGACGCGCTCGGGGTCGGCGTCGGCGGCTCGCTCGGGGTGGGCGTGGCCGTCGGGGCCGGGGTCGGCTCGACCGTCGAGGACGCCGTCGGGGTCGGGGTCGGGGTCGGGGTCGGGGTCGGCGAGGGAGGCGGCGTCGGAGTGGGCGAGGCGCTGGTGCTTGCCTCTCCTCCCCTGGTCGGGGCGGTCGTCGGCACCGCCGGTCCGGTGGTCGCCGGGATGGGAGGCGGGGTGACGAACGACGTCATCGACGGGACCGGCGGCGAGATCGTCGGGACCTCGGTGTTCAGCTGCAGCGGCCCGACGTCCGGGACCTGCGGGCCGGTCGTGGTGGCCCAGGGCACGGTCACCTTGCCGGTGTCCGCCGGGTCGTCCCCGAGAGCCTGCCCGTCGCCCTGCGCCTGCGACTGGTCGACCAGCCCCAGGGTCGCGTGGGGCGCCGCCCCTTGGGCGGAGGCCCGTTCCGCATCGAGGGAGGTGTATCTCCCGGCGGCCCAGAGCCCGAGCCCGGACAGCAGGACGACCACGCCGACGCAGGCGGCCAGCACGACGGAGAAACCGCCGGTCTTCGGCCGGTCCTTGGTCTCCGCCGTCACCTGCAGCACGACCGGTCCCTGCACGGGGGGAGCGGCGTCCCGGGGGAGCGGCGGAGCGCCCCAGCCGGGTGGCGCCGCCGGCTGCGGGGCGGTGGCGCCGGGCTGCTGCGGCACGGCGGGCAGCGGCCCGTCCTGCCAGTCGCCGTCCCCGGTGATCCGGATCGCCGGCTCCTCGCCGAGGAGGCGGAGCATGGCGGCCTTGGTGTCGGGGCGTTCGTAGGGGTGTTTGTCGAGGCAGGCGGCGAGGAGGGGGGCGA
>NZ_JBSFPS010000570.1:0-1178 GCF_053588315.1 Streptosporangium sp. NPDC003464
CACCAAGATCCACCTGGCCGTCGACGGACGCGGCCTGCCCCTGGCGTCCGCGCTCACCGGCGGCAACGTCAACGACTGCACCCAGTTCACCGCCGCGATGGAGGCCATCCGGGTACCTCGCGCCGGCGTCGGCCGGCCCCGCACCCGGCCCGAACACGTGATCGCCGACAAGGGCTCCAGCTCCCGCGCCATCCGCACCTACCTGCGCCGGCGCGGGAGCGGCACAACTGCCCTCCGGCGTGGTGGCCTGGGGCGTCGGCGCTGCGATCGTGGCGGGCGGAGCGGGGATCGCCCTGCTCAACCCCCGCTGCGGGCCGAGGACGAGGCGCCGGCCGACCCAGCCGACCGCCCCCGTCGCCGGGAGTGGCTGGGCCCGAGAATGACCGCGGTGCTGGTGATGGCGTTCGGCGCCACGATCGTGCTCAACGGTACCGACCTGGCCGTCGTGGCCACTCTCGAAGAAGCCGGCCAGATCTCCTGGGCCGCCGTCGTGGTGGCCGTGTACGGCGCGGCCTCCATAGCCGGCGGGCTTCTGTACGGCGCGCTCCCGCGACCGCTGCCCACCTGGCTGCTGCTCGGCCTGCTCGGGCTGGTGACCATTCCCGCCGGACTGGCCCACGACTGGCGCTGGTTGTGTGTGGCAGGCTGCGGCGCGGGGCTGCTTGCCGCACCGACTCTTTCCGCGTTGTCCGACGCCGTGAGCCGGCTCGCACCCGCGAGCGTGCGCGGTGAGGCGACAGGCTTGCAGTCCTCAGCGCTGGGCGCGGGCTTCGCCCTCGGCGTCCCGATCGTCGGCGGGGTGATCGACACGTCCGGACCGGCAGGCGGCTTCACGGCGGCCGGCCTGGCCGGCCTCGCCGCCGCGCTGATGGGATGGCTGCTGTCCCGGCGCTCACCCATCCGAACGCGGTCGGTGCGCAGCGATCCCAGCTTCATCGGGGCCTCGGACGCGCGATGATCTGCCTGCCGTCCAGTGGCTGAGCCTTCTCAGGCCATGTTCGGCGTTGTACGCCTCCACAACATGGCCCTCACGGGATAACCCCAACCCCATACGGGACACCTCTAGCACAGGTGACAGGCCCAGCGGCGGGGTTCGGCGGGAGATCCCTTATCAGCGTCGGGCGCCGATGGCTTCACGCTCACGCCAGTGGAGTTCCTGGCCGACGAACAAGCGGCGT
>NZ_JBSFPS010000571.1:0-1166 GCF_053588315.1 Streptosporangium sp. NPDC003464
TGCGCGCCTTTCTCGCCCTCTCGGCCGGTGTCGGACTGGGGTCCCTGCTCGCCTTGCGGGCCGGTGTCGCCTTGCGGACCCTGTTCGCCTTGCGGGCCGGCCTCACCCTGGGGACCCTGCTCACCCTGCGGGCCTTGCTCGCCCTGTGGGCCGGTGTCGCCCTGGGGTCCCTGCTCACCTTGCGGACCCTGCTCGCCTTGCGGGCCTTGCTCGCCCTGTGGGCCGGTGTCGCCCTGGGGTCCCTGTTCGCCCTGTGGGCCGGTGTCACCTTGCGGGCCGGTGTCGCCCTGCTCGCCTTGCGGACCTTGTTCGCCTTGCGGGCCTTGCTCGCCCTGTGGGCCGGTGTCGCCGGTGTTACCTCTCGGGCCTTGGTCGCCGGTGTCGCCCTGAGGACCCTGCGGGCCCTGGTCGCCGGTGTCACCCTTGGGTCCCTGCGGGCCGGTGTCGCCTCTCGGGCCTTGGTCGCCGGTGTCGCCCTGAGGACCTTGCGGGCCCTGGTCGCCGGTGTCACCCTTGGGTCCCTGCGGGCCGGTCTCACCTTGAGGACCCTGTGGTCCGGTGTCGCCTTGAAGGCCGGTGTCGCCGGTGTCGCCCTTGGGACCCTGGTCGCCGGTCTCACCTCGTGGGCCCTGCGGGCCGGTGTCGCCCTGTGGCCCCTGTGGTCCCTGGGCGCCGGTGTCACCCCTCGTGCCCTGCGGGCCCTGGTCGCCGGTGTCACCCTTGGGTCCCTGCGGGCCGGTCTCACCCTGCGGTCCCTGCGGGCCGGTGTCGCCCGTGTCGCCCTTGGGTCCCTGTGGCCCGGTGTCGCCGGTGTCCCCCTTGGGGCCGCGCGGCCCCTCGACGCCCTGCGGCCCCTGCCTGCCCTGCGGTCCCTGCGGGCCGGTGTCACCCTTGGGTCCCTGAGGGCCGATCTCACCGCGAGCTCCAGGTTCGCCCTGCGGCCCCTGCCTGCCCTGCGGCCCCTGCGGGCCGATGTCGCCCTTGGGCCCTTGCGGGCCTGTCTCACCACGCCTGCCCGGCTCACCCTGAGGGCCGGTAGGGCCTGGGACTCCAGGCCTTCCCTGGTCGCCGGTGTCCCCCTTGGGGCCGCGTGGACCTTCGGCGCCCTGCGGCCCCTGCCCCACCGCGGCGGCCGCGCGCACCCCGCCGCGCGCCCACGCCGACAC
>NZ_JBSFPS010000572.1:0-1150 GCF_053588315.1 Streptosporangium sp. NPDC003464
TCGCCTCGACGTCCTGGGTGGTCATCCGCTCGCGCACGACGCGCTCCATGCGGGCCAGGCCCAGGCGGACCTGGTTCTGGATGAGCTCGCCGACGCTGCGCAGGCGGCGGTTGCCGAAGTGGTCGATGTCGTCGGTCTCGATGATCACCGTGTCGATCGGCGCGCCCTCGGCCGCCGGCATCGAGGTCTCACCGGCGTGGAGCTTGACGATGTATTCGATGGTGGCGACGATGTCCTCTTCGGTCAGCGTCCCCTGCGTGATGTCGCTGTCGACACCCAGCTTCTTGTTGATCTTGTAACGGCCGACCTTGGCCAGGTCGTAACGCTTGTGGTTGAAATACAGATTCTCCAGCAGCGTCTGCGCCGACTCCTTGGTCGGCGGCTCGCCGGGCCGCAGCTTGCGGTAGATGTCGAGCAGGGCGTCGTCCTGGCCGGCCGTGTGGTCCTTCTCCAGGGTGGCCCGCATCGACTCGTACTGACCGAACCGCTCGAGGATCTGCTCGTTGGTCCACCCCAGCGCCTTCAGCAGCACCGTGACGGCCTGCTTGCGCTTGCGGTCGATACGGACGCCGACACTGTCACGCTTGTCGATCTCGAACTCGAGCCAGGCCCCCCGGGACGGGATGACCTTGCAGCCGTAGAGGTCCTTGTCGGAGGTCTTGTCGACGCTGCGGTCGAAGTAGACGCCCGGGGACCGGACCAGCTGGGAGACCACGACACGCTCGGTGCCGTTGATGATGAAAGTGCCCTTGCCGGTCATGAGCGGGAAGTCGCCCATGAACACGGTCTGGCTCTTGATCTCACCAGTGGTGTTATTGATGAACTCCGCCGTGACGAACATCGGGGCGGAGTAGGTCATGTCCTTGTCTTTGCACTCATCGACTGAGTACTTGGGCGGCTCGAATCGGTGATCGCGGAACGACAGGGACATGGTTCCGGAGAAGTCCTCGATGGGACTGATCTCTTCGAAGATCTCTTCGAGACCCGACTGGGCCGGAACGTCCTTGCGCCCGGCCTGGCGAGCCGCCTCGACCCGCCCCTTCCACTTCTCGTTGCCGAGCAACCAGTCGAAGGACTCGGTCTGGAGAGCGAGAAGATCAGGAACTTCGAGCGGCTCCTGAATTCGTGCGAAAGACACACGACGGGGACC
>NZ_JBSFPS010000573.1:0-1092 GCF_053588315.1 Streptosporangium sp. NPDC003464
CGGCTACGCCGCCGAGGACGACGACGTGCCCGCGCCGCCGTACTACATCGCCGACGCCCCACTGTTCATCGACTTCGCGCGCGCGTTCAACCCGGGTGACCGGGTGCCCGTCGAGTACGTCGACCGGTACGGCTGGCGCGACCAGGTCCACGCTCCCCAGCCTCCCCAGCCTCCCCAGCAGACCCCCATGAACGAGCCTGAGAGCCGCACCGGCCAGGCCACCACCACAGAGAAGGACGGTGCCTGATGGCGCGTGGTAACCCCGGAGCGATCGCCCTCGGCCCCGGCATCCTCTACATCGCGGTCCTGGCCACCCCCGAGCCGGCCGACTTGGTCACCGCCTGGTCAAGTGTGTCCGCGAACTGGCTGCAGCTCGGCTACACCGACGAAGGCAGCACGTTCAACTACAGCGTGAACTCCGAGACCGTCGAGGTGGCCGAAGAGCTCGACCCCGTCCGCTACGCCCTCACCAGCCGCGAACTGTCCGTCGAATTCGCCTTGGCCGAGATCACCGCCACCAACCTCAAGCGCGCCCTCAACGGCGGCACCATCACCACCCCCGGCGCCGGCCTGGTCAAGTTCGAGCCGCCGCTGCTCGGTGAAGAGGTGCGCACCATGCTCGGCTGGGAGGCCGAAGATCACACCGAACGCTGGGTGTACCGTCAGTGCCTGCAGGTCGGCAACATCGGCGTGCAGCGCCGCAAGGGCTCGGCCAAGGCCACGCTCGGCTGTGAGTTCCGTGTCGAGAAGCCAGCGTCCGGGACGCCGTTCTCGGCGCTGATGTCGTCCCCGACGAGGCTCTGATGGCACGCCGCACCTACACATCCACCCCGACCAAGCCCCAGGCCGGCGCCGTCCTGCCGCACTTCACCCTGGACGGCGTCACCTTCACCTGCACCGATCAACTCGCCCTGCTGGACCTGTCGGAGTTCGCGCGCCTCGCCTCCCAAGGCCTGGACTCCGACAGCCCCGAGGGCCTCGCGGCCATCGGCGAGTTCCTCACCGCGATCCTCGGTGACGCCACCTACCAGCGGTTCCGCCGCCACTGCCGCCAGCACAAGACAGACGGCGAGACGATCGTGGCCATCATCG
>NZ_JBSFPS010000574.1:0-1067 GCF_053588315.1 Streptosporangium sp. NPDC003464
GACTGGCATCCGCCGCGCCTCGCCTGACCCGGCCCCTCAGCCGGGCGTGGCGGAGCGCATCGCCAGGGCGTAGACGCCCCGCAGGTCCTCGGCCGTGACGGGCGGCACGACCTGCTGGGCGCCGACCAGGATCAGGTAGAGGAGCAGGGCCATGCGCTCGGCCTCCTCCGGCCTGCCGCCGAGTTCCAGCCACAGCGAGCGCAGGTAGTCGACGCGCATGGCGTCGACGCGTTCCTGGAAGGCGCGCACCTCGCGGTCCTGCCGGGCCCAGGCGCGCACGGCCGTCTCCTGGTCGCGGCTGTCGGCGTGGGCCTCCAGAACCAGGTCGAGGAGGCGCTGGATCTTGTCGTGGCCGCTCGCGCCGGCAGCCTCCGCGGCGGTGATGAAGCGGCCGGTGTGCTCGGCCTCGACGTGTGCGAGCAGGTCGGACTTGTAGCCGCGGATGCCCTTGAAGTGGTGGTAGAAGGAGCCCTTGGTGAGGCCGAGGTCGGCGCAGAGTCGTTCGATGGTCAGGGCTCTGATGCCGTCCCGGGTCGCGATGGCGAGCCCGGCCTCCAGCCATTCACGCTTGGACGCCATGACTCCGTACCGTACCAGATGGTATACCCCCCTTCCGGGGCCATACCATAAGGTACGGTATGGTCGGTCGCATGAGATCACGAGCATCGGCCACCAGGACGGGGGCGCTGGCCCGCTGGGTCCCCCGACTGATCATCGCCGTCGCCCTGGTGCACTTCGTGTGGGCGTTCACCCAGCCCAACGCCTGGGCCGCCATCGCGGGCGACGGCTTCGTACGCGCTCTCGTCGACATCGATCCCGGCGACTACTGGTCCCGCGAGGCCAGCGTCTGGTTCCTCGCCGCAGGCGTCGCGCTCCTCGCCATGGGCACCCTCTCCCTGCACGTCATCCGCACCACGGGCCGGCTGCCCGCCCAGCTCGGCTGGTACCTGGTGGGGATCGGCGTGCCGCTGTGCGTCCTGTACTTCCCCGTCACGGGGGGCTGGCCCGTCCTGGCCATCGGCGTGCTGGCCCTGCTGGCGGCTCGCCGGCCCCGCGAGAGCGGCGAG
>NZ_JBSFPS010000575.1:0-1058 GCF_053588315.1 Streptosporangium sp. NPDC003464
TCGGCCACGCCCGCCTGGGCGGCCTCGACCGCGAGCTGCGCCTCCCCCTCCGCCTCGGCGGCCTCCTCCAGCGCCGTCGCCGCCTGCTCGGCGGCCACCCTGGCCGTGGACAGGTCGGCGACGGCCTCGTCGAGCGCGGCCCGCACCTGGAGGGCCGAGGTGCCGCCGGCCGAGCCGCCCCGGGCCGCGTAGGCGCCCAGGAGGTCACCGGAACGGGTGACGGCCCGCAGCTCCGGCCGCTGGTCGACCACCTTCCTGGCGGTCGCCAGATCGTCGACGACGAGCACGCCCCCCAGCAGGTGGGCGGCGGCGGCCCGCAGCTCCGGCGGGACGGTGACCAGGTCGACCGCCCATTCGGCGCCGGTCACCGGCACGGGGCCCGCCGGGCTCTGCGCCCCGTCCGCGGCGATGACCAGGGACGCCTGGCCGCCGCCCGCGCTCCGCAGGAAGTCGATGGCGTCGGCCGCGCTCTGCAGGGACTCCACGGCGACGGCCTCGGCGGCCGCGCCCAGAACGGTGGCGACGGCCACCTCGGCGCCCGGCCGGACGGCCAGCATGGCGGCCACCGGGCCGAGCACCCCCGCCAGATCGGCCGCGAGCAGCGCCGCACCGCCGTCGGCGCCCCTGGCCAGGCTCAACTCCAGCGCCTCGAACCTGGCCTCCAGCGCGGCGACCTGGCGCTGCGCCTCCTGGTCGGCGCGGCGCGCCGTGGTCAGGGCCGCCCTGGCCGCACCGAGGCCGGCGTCCGGGCCCGCGACGGCCGACTTGGCCTCCTCCACCACAGCCCTGGCCTGGTCGACGGCCTGCCTGGCCTGGTCGACGGTCTCCAGGGCGATCTCCAGCTCCTCGGTGAGGGCGGGGTCGGCTGCCGGGTCGGCCTGCTCCTGGCTGTCGTGCTCGGCCTGGGCGCGCCCGGCGCGCTGCTCGGCCTCCTCCAGGGAGCGCGCCAGCCGGCCGATCTCCTCCTCGGCGGCCCCGGCCCGGCTGCGCGCGGCGCCGACCTGGCCCCGGAGCCTGGCCAGCCCCTCGCGCCGGTCGGCGGCCGCCCTGGCCGCGGC
>NZ_JBSFPS010000576.1:0-1053 GCF_053588315.1 Streptosporangium sp. NPDC003464
CGGTCGGGCCCGTCGTCGGGGTCGAGGGTTTGCAGCTCCTGGATGGTGCGGTGCGCTTGGTAGATGCTTTCGCGGTTGCGCCAGTGCCGTAGGACGATGCGGGCGTGGTAGGCGGGGTCGCCGGCGATGAGCGCGGAGCGGTCGATGGCGAGGAGGTACTCGTGTCCTCCGGCCTGGCCGAGGGTTTTCGCGCGCTGCAGGTAGTCCTTGACGGCAACGGTGTCGGTGGGGCCGTCCTGGTCGACGAGGTCGAGGATGGCGGCATAGATGATCTGGTGCTGGGGGCTTCGGAAGGCCCGCGGTTCGGGGAGTATGGCGCGGATGTGGCCGACGATGTAGGGCACGGTCATGCAGGTGCCGAGTACCGTCTGTTCGGCTTCGCGGTCCCAGAGCGGCGAGTCGGTCTCGGTGGTCAACCGGTCCCCCATGTGCGTGGTTCGGGTAGGTGGTCAGGGCTGGGGTGGCGCGGGGCTTCGATGTCGGCGCCGGGGTGTGGCTGCGGGGTTCAGAAGAGCCGGTCGTGCTGCCCGTGGGGTTCTTCGGTGATGGGCCCGGCTTTCGCGGCTCGCTCGCGGTGCGTGTTGGCGCATTTGTCGCAGCTCAGGACGCTGTACAAAGTCAGGCCAGGTCGCCGGCCGGTGATGATGCGGGTGGCTGGGCGTGGGCAGCGGCGACAGGTGCTGACCCAGGTCATGGGCGTCTCCGCGGGTCACGGCGTCACCTCCCGGACGTTGATGCCTGCACCGGCGGCTTGCCGCATGCAGTCGCGGGTGCCGGGGCTGGCACCTTCGGGGAAGGCGACGCATTCGTCGGCGCCGGCCGCGACCATCTCGCCGTTGCGGATCGGCCCAGCGGCGCGCCGGTGTGCGGCCCAGTCGGCGGAGTGGGGTTCGTCGGGGACTCCGCGGTTGAGGCACCACAGGTGGGTGAGCCAGTCGGCGGAGGTGTCGGGCCGGTTGCCGTGCTCGTCTTCGTCCGGGTAGCAGGCGCCGTGGACGATGACCATGTCAGGGTGGGCGGCGTGAATCTGGTCGTAGGTGGCCCAGATGAGGG
>NZ_JBSFPS010000577.1:0-1049 GCF_053588315.1 Streptosporangium sp. NPDC003464
ACTCGACCGGGTTCCCGGGTCGGTTCCGTTCCAGAGATGGAAGCAGATCATCAGGTCCGTCACCCGCTCGGTCGTGTAGGCGAGTGTTTTGCCGTAGAGGGGATTGCTGCCGCCGAAGAGAACGGAGGGCGGGCCGAATGCCTCGTGTACATCGGTGAGCGTGCGATCTTGAGCAGCCCAGGCGTTCACATCTTGGCGTATGGACGCGTACTCCTCAGCCGTCAGCGTTCGGTCGAGGTCCAGCCAGCCGCGATCGCGGGCGAACTCCGCGTAGATCGAGGCGACACCGTACTCGTGGTCACCTGGCACCACGGTCTTGAACGCTCCGGTCACGCCGAGCGAGTTGAAGGCGCCCCGAGATTCCAGCACCCGTAGTTCCTGCGCCCACGCCTCCTCGTCGCGTTCGGCATAGGCCAGGTGATCGAGCAGCAGTCGCAGGGCCATCTCCCCACCGAACATGCCAGGACGGCGAAGTGCCTGGTTGAGCTGGTCTATGAGGTAGGAGCGGATCTCAGCTGAGGAGCGTGGTCCCGGAGATGTTGGCATAGCGCACCATTCTCGTTCTCGTCTCGTTCTGGCGGGGGGTGAGGCGGCTTTGGGCTACTCGATCCCGCCGCCGATGGGCTTGTGAGCCGGTTCCGGCGCCTATCCGAGGCCTACCACGTAGTACGGCTGATCCGTCATCGGGCGGTCCCAGCAAGGCGGGTGTTGAGCGCAGCGATGATGTCGTCGACGAGCGGGCCTGAACCAGGAGCGAGGCGACCGGCGGCCTCAATGAGGTCGGCCAGGGTGAGGAGCATGCGGCCGGTATCGCTGGAGATGAACGCGTCGGGGCTCAGCAGGCTGAGCCTGCCGTCGTGAAGCACGAGGACAGTGCGGCCGGCGCGGTGAGCGCTGTCGGAGGTACCGCGGGCGAGAGGCGCACCGACGTGAACGCCGGTGACCTTAGGTGCTTTAGACCGTGTCCTACATGGTGAGTTTGAGATGTCGCTTATGGCAGGTCATGGCTGCAGCGAGGGTGAGAAAGGCCAGGTAGGCGTAGGGGTGAC
>NZ_JBSFPS010000578.1:0-1047 GCF_053588315.1 Streptosporangium sp. NPDC003464
AGCTCGTCATCGGCTCGATGAACCGGGGCGGCCTGCAGGGCGCGGCCTTCGAGTTCGACGACCGCTTCACCGCCTACGACACCGCCTCGATCGTCCGGATGGGCCTGGACGGCGGCAAGATGCTCTGCCGGATCGGTCTGGACGATCCCGCGACCGCTGCCACCCTGGAGTCCTGCGCGACGGCGGTCACGGAGCTGGCCGGGCACGGCCTGGTGGCGATGGTCGAGCCGTTCTGGTCGCGCAGGGTCGACGGCGCGGTCAGGCACGATCTGTCGCCGGAGGGGATGATCCACGCCATCAGCGTCGGTCAGGGGCTCGGCGCGACCTCCGCGCACACGTGGCTGAAGATCCCGGTGGTCGACGACATGGAGCGGGTGATGCGGGCCACGACGCTGCCGACCCTGCTGCTCGGCGGTGATCCCGGAGACACTCCCCAGCACGCCTACAGCGCCTGGCGCGAAGCTCTCGGGCTCCCCGGGGTGCGGGGGCTTGTGGTGGGCCGCGCGTTGCTGTACCCCTCCGATGACGACGTGGCCGCGGCCGTCGACACCGCCGTGGCGATGCTGGAGGTGGCATGAGCGAGCGATCGGGCAGGCACAGCGCTGGAACGTCACGTCCCGGTGGGCGGCGAGGGGAGGCGAGGGCATGACTCTGATCCCCGCAGGCAGCGCGGCGCTGTCCCCGTGGGCGCTGCTGATCACTCCGGAGTCGGCCGGATGGACCTACACCGGGCTCCGCCTGCTCTGCCTGTCCGGCGAGAGCGTGGAGTTCACCACCGGTGAGGAGGAGATGCTGGTCCTGCCGCTGTCGGGCTCGTGCGAGGTCGAGTGCGACGGCGTACGGCTCGCGCTGCACGGCCGGACCTCGGTCTTCCAGGCGGTCAGCGATTTCGTCTACCTGCCGGTCGGCTCCACCGTCCGGATCACCGGCCAGGGCCGCTTCGCCTTCCCCGCGGCGCGGGCGACCCGGCGTTTCCCGGTCCGGTACGGCCCGGCGCGCGAGGTGCCGGTCGAGGTGCGCGGCGCGGGCCAGGCCAGCCGCCAGGTC
>NZ_JBSFPS010000579.1:0-1038 GCF_053588315.1 Streptosporangium sp. NPDC003464
GTCGGCCCATGAGAGCCCATCAAAGCCGTCAGGGAGTCGGTGGACTCGCACGTCCACATCGAATGCAGTTTCGACCGCTTCGGCCAAGTCTCTGCTTTGCCACAACGTGACGCCCTTGGCTAGCGCATGCTCTGTGGCGCAGACAGCTAGATCGCGCCCCTGATCCACGTTGCGAGTGGAGGTATGTGCCCATTGAAACTTCGGCACATCCTGCCGATACCCGAGGAATGCGAGGTCTGTACGCATCTGGGCGAGGCGTTCCGCTTCGCGGATTGCGGCGTCAGACGCGGTCAGGGGAGCTGTCGAAGTCCTCGCGGCCATGGCGGGCGTGATGGGGTTCGCGCCCAGGAGCCAGTCGACGGATGCGCCGCATAGATCGGCGATCCTGGCCAGGTCGAGCGAAGTGAACCTTCGAACGCCGGACAACGACTTGGACATCTTGGATTCGTCAAGCCCTACCTTGCTGGCGAAGACCGCTTGGGTAAGGCCGCTGTCTGTAATCAGTTGGCGTACTCGTGCTGCTGTCATCTCCCCGGCCATGAAGAAATTCTATGTACTGCTTGCGAAAATCGCAAGAGCTGGTAGATCATGGAAGTTTGCACTCACCGTGGCTGTGGCATTACTCGATGACATGTTCGAATCTGCCACATGAGTCAGACGTGGGGATCACTGCCCCACCTGCCACAACTGTTGCCGCTCCGTTGTTCATAGCGTCACCCCGCATGATGGCTGCTGCATCCTCGTGCGTGCCACCGACGGCAAGCGTGAGCCGGGCTTGGGACGCGTCCAGGTCGAGGCGGGCCAGTGCTGCGAAGAGGCCGTCGTCATCGCTCACGGCTTCCATCTCTCCTGGTAGTCCGGGTGGTCGGAGTAGGGCAGGGCGAGCAGTTGCACAACCGCTTTGTACGCGCCGCGTCGGACCCTCGTGCCGCCGGCGAGGATCGTCCCCTCGGAGACCTGGGCGGAGAGCTGGGCACCTTCGTATAGGGCAAGGATCTCCCGCTTGGCTTCGATCTCGCGCAGGATGCGGCCGGGGTC
>NZ_JBSFPS010000580.1:0-1027 GCF_053588315.1 Streptosporangium sp. NPDC003464
CCCGGCCTTCACCAGCTTCAGGAACGCGTCCAGGTCCGCCGGCCCCCCGCCCAGCGGTCCGGGGTGCGCCTGGGCGGGCGCGTCCTGCCTGATCATGCGTTCTCCTCGTGGATGTCGTGGCCGAGGCGCTCGCGCTTGGCCGCCAGATATTTCTCGTTGTAGGGGTTCGCCGCCACCGGCATCGGCTCGCGGCCGAGCACCTTGATGCCGTATCCGTCCATACCCCGCAGCTTGGCCGGGTTGTTGGTCAGCAGCCGCACCGACTTGACGCCCAGCTCCGCGAGGATCTGGGCGGCGTTGGAGAACTCCCGGGCGTCCACCGGCAGCCCGAGCTCCAGGTTGGCGTCCACGGTGTCCCTGCCGTCGTCCTGCAGGCTGTACGCCTTGAGCTTGGCCAGCAGGCCGATCCCGCGACCCTCGTGCCCGCGCAGGTAGACGACCACGCCCCGGCCCTCGGCGGCGATCTCCGACATCGCGTGGTCGAGCTGGACCCCGCAGTCGCACCGCAGCGACCCCAGCACGTCCCCGGTCAGGCACTCGGAGTGCGCGCGGACCAGGATGTTCTCCCCGTCCTCGAGATCGCCGTAGACCAGCGCCACATGCTCGCCGCCGTCCAGCGCGCTCGCGTAGCCGTAGGCGCGCCACACCCCGTACTTGTTCGGCAGGCGCGTCTCGGCGACCCGGGTCACCATCCGCTCGCTGCGCCGCCTGAACTCCACGAGCTGGTCGATCGAGACCAGTGCCAGGTCGTGCTCGTCGCAGAACTCGCGCAGCTCCGGCAGCCGCTTCATGGTCCCGTCGTCGTTGACGATCTCGGCCAGCGAGCCGGACGGGCTCAGCCCCGCGAGCCTGGCCAGGTCCACGGCCGCCTCGGTGTGGCCGCGCCGGACCAGCACGCCGCCCTCGCGGTAGCGGAGCGGGAACACGTGGCCGGGCCGGACCAGCTCGAACGGCTCGGTCGCCGAGTCGCACAGGGTGCGGATCGTCTTGGCCCGGTCCGAGGCCGAGATGCCGGTGCTCACCCCGT
>NZ_JBSFPS010000581.1:0-1013 GCF_053588315.1 Streptosporangium sp. NPDC003464
CTACGACGCCCGCACCATCGAACTCGCCAACTGGCACTGCGTCGAATGCGGCGGCCGCGTCCGCACCCGCGCCGACGACGAATCCATCGTCTGGTGCGCAGGCCTGGGTGCCGTCGAGGGGCCAGCGTGGGAGGGAGAGGACATGCCGGTGATGTACGGGCCCTGCGGCGCGAAGTGGGGGAAAGGTGAATGGGTGGACTTCATGCAGCGGCAGCAGCAGAGGGAGAGGATGGCGTCATGACCAGCCTCCGACCATTGGCCACTTGCCAATGCACCCGGGCCACGAACGCGTGCACCCGTCTGGCTTCCCAGGAGGATCTACGCTGCGATGTCTGCCGCAGTGGATGCGCGCACGTTGGATGGGCCCCGGTCGGCACCCCGGTTGAGGACATCCCGATGACGGGCCACTGGGAAACGCCGCGTGTGACCTTCGGAGGTACATCGTGATCGACCGGACTATTCGCGCTACCGCCACGGACCCGAAAGCCGGCATGACGCTCGCCGAGCTGGCCGCGTTCGTCCAGGCCGCGCTCCGCGACGACGCTGCCGACGACGTGCCGCTCCGCGCCGTGGTCAACCTCCGCGGCGGCATCAAGAAACTGGAGACCCGAGCATGAGTCGCACACCCGACGACACCCTCGCCGCGATCGACGACGTCATCACCTGGCACGGCAGCCCCGACGCCATGGTGTGGACCGCTGAGCCGCCGAAGCAGCCAGACTTCTCCGGCATCGCCGCCGCGCTGGCGCCGATGCGGCCCAGCCCTGAGGAGGCCCGTGCGCTCGTCGACCGGCTGGCCGAGCAGATGGGCCGCAACGCGCGCGCCGTCAGCGAGGCCCTGTCTCCGATCATCAACAGCCCTGAGGGGCACGCCCTCATCGAGGCCGCCGAGCGCGGCGAACTGGAGTCGGACCCGCCGTCATGCAACTGCCTGTGCCAGGTCTCTCACAAAGGACAGCAGGGCATCTGCCAGGGCGACGCGGTCGATGAGATCGTCCGCGTGTCACCAACTG
>NZ_JBSFPS010000582.1:0-1009 GCF_053588315.1 Streptosporangium sp. NPDC003464
CGACCATGCACCCCGACATGTCCAAGGCCCTCGCGCTCCTCGCCGCAGGCCACCCCACCCACAAGGCCGCTGAGATCACCGGCTGGCCCATCGGCCGGATCAACTCCATCGCCAAAGGCCAGCGGGGCTGGCTGATCGACAAGAACGGCTGCGTGTACGACCCGAGCAAGCGCGGCTACAAGGTGCAGGTCCCCGACGCCGTCGACCTCAACGACCTCGCATGGGCCCGCGGGCTCCTCGGAGGAGACACTGCGCGCACCATCCAGTTCCAGGAGGCCGACCCCACCCCGGCCCGACCGACGGTGACCAAGACGGCCGCGAAGCCCAAGCCTCCCGCCGAGCCGGCCGAGGTGAAAGGCGCAGCCGCGATCGACGGGCCACTCGCTGCCGAGCTGCCCCTGAACGCAATCCATGACCACCCAGGCAACATCCGCGACGACGTCGGCGACGTCGACGAACTCACCGCGAGCATCGCCGCCCAGGGCCTCCTGCAGCCGGTCACCGTCCGCCCCCACCCGAACAAGCCCGGCCACTTCGAACTGCTCGCTGGACACCGCCGCCGCGCCGCCGCCGTCCAGGCCGGGCTCGCCACCGTGCCCGCCGTCATCCGCTACGACGTCACCGGCGGTGGCCAGGCGGTCGAAGTGATGCTCGTCGAAAACGTGCAGAGGAAAGATCTCAATCCGATGGAGAAGGCCGAGGCGGTCGGCCGGCTCCGCGACCAGGGATACTCCGGGGCGCTCATCTCCGCCCGGACCGGCATGGGATCCGGAACGGTCTCCTACCTCCTCGCGCTCCTGGAACTCGACGAGCCGTCCAAGGAGAAAGTCCGCACCGGCGAGCTCACCGCCACCGACGCTGTCGCCGCTGTCCGCCGACTGAGGAAGAAGGCGCGGGAGGCCCGGGCGGCCGGGTCGGCGGTGACGCCCTGGTCGTGGGAGCCCGACTATCTGGCCAAGACCCACCCGCTGGCCAAGAAGGCAGCGAAGTTGTGCGCGGCGCGTGAGCA